>JALOMK010000373.1 GCA_025455505.1 Bacteroidales bacterium | reverse complement strand
CAGAAAAGAATATCTGGGAATAGCTGAACAGGATGCCTTCACCGAAATATTTAATCCTTTCCTTCATGATAATATACAGTTGGATGGATATTATTTAAGATGATCCGGTATTCTTTCGTTACCCCTGACTGAATCAAGGTTTTCCGCTTCTCTTACCAGGTGAGCCTTACCTTCCATATCAATGAGAACTATATTAGGCCTGTATGTAATAAACTGCATCCATTGAGTCATATTGTAGGCTCCGACGCGCTTTATCACAAAATTATCGCCTTTGCGCAGGAGGGGGAATGCAACGGCTTCCCTGATCACGTCAATATTCATGCAGAGAGGCCCGTAGAGAGTAGTCTCCTCAAGGTGATCGGAAGTGGATTTTGCCGGGTGAATTTCGTGTTCATACCAGAATGAAGTAAAGAGAATATTTACACCGGTATCAACAATAGTTGACCTGCGGCCGTCGGACAAACGCTTGTTCGCTATTACCGTTCCAAGCAGGAAACCGGCATCATCAACGAGGGCACGGCCTGTTTCGAGTATAAGCAAGGGCAGCTTAGAGGGATTCAGTTCCGAATTTATAAGTGCAGAGGTTATTGCCTCAGCGTACTCATCGAAACCGGGCACTATGTCCCTGCCCTGGTAGTAAGCGCCCTTGAGAGTATTTCCCGATGCGAATCCGCCACCAATATCAATGTATTTCAGCGATTTGTTATGCTTTTTTTCAACCCTGGCCGCCAGGTCGGCGAGCTTTGTCATTGCTGTTTTATAAGCATCTGTCGAAAGCATGTAGGTCCCGATATGGGTATGAAGCCCGACCAGCTCAAGATTGTTGTCGAGCGATATCCTGTTAAGAGCATCCCAGGCCTCGCCGTTCTCGTAATTGAATCCGAACCGGTCCCACATCGGGTATACTCCTGTATCCATATTCACCCTTATTGCCACCTTCGGCTTTTTGTCTGAATTCTGGGCTATTGAGATTATTGCGTACAGTTCATCAAAATGATCTATATGTATGAAGGAGTCGTTGCCGATGGCCTTTCTCAGCTCCTCTTCAGTCTTGTAGGGCCCGTTAAAAATAATCTGCGATCCGGGCACATTGTTGCCCAGGGCCTTATCATATTCAAAACCAGACACGACTTCAGCCCAGGATCCCTCCTGGTGAAATACGCGGCACACCGCATCGAGGTAGTTTGTCTTGTACGACCAGGCAAGCTGTATCCTGGGGTAGCGTGTCTGGAAAGCACGCTTTTCGATTGCATATGTTTCCCGCAGTGTTTTCTCGGAAATCACGAACAAGGGCGAGCCGAACTGTTTGATCAGCTCCGGTACCGGATTATTGTCGATGTGCGTCACAGGTTCGTTGTGAACGCTCATCCCGAACTTGGAAGGGATCCCTGCCCGGATTTTCTTTATATAGGGTCTTTCGAACTGCTTTTTCATTGCTTTGCCTGTTAAAGTTCTCCAAACATTGAAAGTTTCTCAAATTCGCTTATATCGGTTATAAGGTCAAATGAATAACGGATGAAAAGGACACCCTTCCTGTAATCGGTGAAGGGCTGTGTTTCAATTCCGAGTGCAAGTTTTACGAGGGCCTCTGGAAGATTTTGTCCCGCACCCACGGCAAGGTAAACCCATGCGGGAATCCTCGGATTTATCTCAATAAGGAAAAACTCGCCCTTCTCTGATTTTATCAGCTCAAGTTCCATTCCCCCGCGCCAGCGGGTTGAGCGTATTATATGATTTGTAAGCTCCAGCATCCTGGGGTCATCGAGAGTTATCCCCGACCATGCTTTTCCCTTGTCGGTGATGTAGAGCTTGCGCATCGGAACTGCCCCGATCGTATTGCCTTTCCCGTCTCCGAGAGCAATAACATTTACCTCTGTGCCGCGGATGAATTCCTGGATTATTATGGGGAGTCCCCATTTGGCTGAGATCTTGTTGAAGTACATGGCAGCCTGTTCGAAGTTGCCGGCGATATAGGCATCATAAAACTTGCCCTTGATGACTACAGGGTATTCATAATCTTCCAGGGCCTCCTTCAGCTCCCTGATGTTCGCTACTGGTTTTCCCTCGGGAACGCTGACACCATATTTTTTTCCGAAGGCAGGAAGGTTGGCCTTGTGCCTTTCTTCAAACTGGCCAAGTTCCGGCAGGAAGGTATGAATTCCCTCCTTCTCCAGGACTTCGCGCGATTTCATGAAAGCCAGAAGTTCAGCATCGAAATTCGGGAACAGTACATCGATTTTCTCTATCCTGCCGATTTCGAGAAGGCGCCTGACAAGAATGTCAGTGCCATCTGAGGGATAGGGTATCCTGTAAGTCCTGTCAACAAGGTCATGCATGTATATGCCGGGCTCGAGGCTTTCGTAGGCCAGGCCTATGATACGCACATCGAATTCCGTGGATTCTTATCGATATTGTTGAGGCCTGTTACGGCCACAGTAATCTTTTTTCTATTCTTCATCTTCGAGAAGTTTATACTGCCTGAGCATACCTACAAAGTCAAAGTAGTACTTTTCAAAATCATCCCGTGCAACATCATATTCCGATGTAATTTGCGAGGAGATCTCATCAGCTGTCTTCCTGTCGCGGATAAGGTTGAATATCTCCAGGCCTATCTCATTGAGCGAATATGATTCACCCCCGGTCGGATCGAACAGAAAACCTGATTCGCTTACTGCAATGTTCCTTTTCAGTTTCATTTCATATAAGTTTTTTGAGAAGACACAGAACAGTGCCTATATGGTTGCATGAAAATAATTACATTTTAAGAGACAGATGCCTGATTAATAAAGTATTAGGCAAGTAAGTCATTCCCCCTGACCTGCTCAAAAAGAATCACCGGGCAGACATTATTTATCTATAAAATACAGGAATCTCTCTCCGGACGGGTGAAGAAAATTTTCCCCGGAAAGCAAAAAAAGAGGCAAAAAACCAGCTGAAAAAAAATTTAAAAAATTTTAATAAAAGTCAATCCCGGCTTTTAACAGTGAAAAACGAAACCGCCAGAATGTAGAGCATGCATACAACGAGTACCGACATCCCTATAGTGATACTGCTTATGTCGCTCAGCCATCCAATGAGAAGTGGAACCACAGCGCCACCGGATATTGCCATCATCATAAGACCCGATATCTCATTGCTGCGTTCCGGGTATTTTTCGACTGTGACTGAAAACACGAGCGGGAAAATATTTGCAACTGCCAGGCCTGTGACGAACACCAGTACCCATGCAACTGCCGGCTGGGATGCAAGCAGGAGAAGCACCAGGCAGGCAATGCCGAGTACTGCGCTCCAGATAAGGAAGTTCCTTGATGAGATTTTTGTAAGGAGAAGGGCGCCGGCAAAGGTACCAAGCATTTTTCCAAGGAAGTAAACGCTTCTTCCCGATTCTGCCACGGTTGGATCGATTGAAAACTGGCGTGTCAGGAACTGTCCTGAGTTGGAGTTGAAACCGACATCAATGCCGACTACAAGGAAGATTGCCATTACCATTGTAAATATAAAGCCTGTCCCGAGAAGGCTGAAAGCCGAGCCAAGGGTTGCCTTCTTTTCAGCCGGGGCCCTCTCTTCAATGTTTGATGTGCCGAGCCAGGCTGCCGAGGCTATTGACACGATACCAAAAACAAGGAAGAGCAGCTTCCAGTCGCCAAACCATGATGCCAGGAGAGCGGCCAGAGGA
>JALOMK010000102.1 GCA_025455505.1 Bacteroidales bacterium | reverse complement strand
CACTGTATTCCCAATAAAACTTGATGACTCAAATCTCTTTTGCACGGTTATCAGGGACACTACTGAAATCAGGAGGTATGAAAGAGAGATGCTCAGGATAAGCGCTGAAAAAGACAAATTCTATTCAACACTTGCCCAGTATCTTCAAACACCCTTCAACCTGTTCAGCAGCTTTTCGAATGCAATGGCTGATGATCTCGACAATCTGCCGCTTAAAGAAATACAGAAGATGGCAACAATGATGAGAAAGTCTGCAAGCCACCTTTTTGAACTGCTCGAAAATCTCCTCCAGTGGACCAGGCTCAACCAGGGAAAAATAAACTATGAACCCCAGAAGCTGAATTTCAGGAAGACCTGTCTCGATGCCCTCAGCGTTCTGAAACCTGAAGCTGAAGCCAAAGGAATTTACATAATTCATCATGAAAGCGAAGACATTGATGTGTATGCTGACAGCTTTATGTTGAAGACAGTCCTCAGGAACCTTATATCCAATGCGATAATGCACACTCCCGTAAACGGATCAATAAATATCACATCTTCAATGAAGGAAAAGGAAGTCCTGATATCAATTCACTTCGAGGGGAAGGGAATCAATCCTCAAAATCTGTCGAAACTGACTGATATCTCAAATGTGAACCTTTTCCCCGGCAATGATGAGGAAAAGGGGTCTGTCCTCGGGCTCCTTCTCTGCAAAGAATTCATTGACAGGCATTGCGGAAGGATATGGATAGAGAATCACAATGACAACTCCAGCGAGTTCTTCTTTACACTTCCATTGCAATATGATCAGCGGATTAACTAATTTTACTGCAATCAACGCTGGAGAAATGATACTCATTAAGAATGCGGATGTTTTTACACCCGAAGCCGCCGGGATCTGCGATGTTCTGGTTGGAGAGAGACAAATACTGGCAATTGGCAGAAATTTATCACTTCCTGCAGGAAGCGATTCTGAGGTTATCGACGCCAAAGGACTGATAATGGTTCCCGGGCTTATCGACAACCATGTACATATTGCCGGTGCCGGCGGAGAAGGCGGACCGGCATCGAGAACACCTGAACTCCGGCTGTCGATGATGTTCCGGGGAGGTGTGACGACAGTGATAGGGTGTCTTGGAACTGATGGGTTCACGCGCGATGTTACATCGGTGCTGATGAAGGTGAAATCGCTGCGGCATGAAGGAGCTTCCGCCTGGATGCTTACCGGGGCTTACCAGGTGCCTCCGCCGACAATCACAGGTGATGCAGGAAAGGATATTGCCCTCTTCGAGGAGATAATTGGCATAGGGGAAGTTGCCCTGTCTGATCACAGGAGTTCCTGCCCCACTGTAGATGAGCTTATCAGACTTACTGCACATGCGAGAGTGGCAGGGATGATAGGGAAGAAGGCAGGAATTGTAAACATCCATATGGGTGATGCCAGGGATCCTTTCAGACCGCTGCATGAAGCTGTTAAAAAAAGCGAGCTAAGGTATACACAATTCCTGCCTACCCATTGCAACAGGAATGATTACATTTTTGAAGATTCCAAACAATACGGGAAATCGGGTTATATTGATATCACGACAAGCGCTTGGCCATATTTCAGGGATGAGGAGATAAAACCCTCGAAAGCCCTTAAAATACTCCTTGAAGCAGGGGTACCTGAAACCAGTGTTACATTTTCTTCAGATGCATGCGGATCGCTTCCCGGATTCGATTCCAATGGCAATCTTGTAAAGCTTGAGATGGGATTGCCTGAGGCTAACCTGAGGGAATTGCGTGATTCAGTAATTGATGAGAAACTGCCTCTATCAACAGCCCTCAGGGTGCTTACATCGAATGTTGCAACAATATTGAAGCTGCCGGGAAAGGGATTCATTGCCAGGGGCATGGACGCTGACATCCTCCTGCTTGACGGGGGATATGAGATACGGCACCTTCTTGCCATGGGGAGATGGGCAGTACGCGACGGACAGGTAACAATGAAAGGCAGCTACGAGGACCAGGCTACCTCAGCCTGAATTTTTCACCCGGAAGATAGATGCTGACAAGGGCATCCCTTTGTCCTATAAGGCCACGGTGGTTTACCCTGGCAGGCCCTCCCTGGTTTTTCACAACTACAACCTGGCCTATTCCGGTAACAACGGCATTGCCGCCATCCACAATGATTGCTGTTGATTCATCTATTCCCACGCACAGCTGATCAGGGTTTTCCGCAGAAACTGCCAGCAACCTGTTGAGTCTCTGTCTTTTAATAAAGTGCTGATCAATAATCACATCATCAAGGAGTCCGAGACCCGGGGCGATTTCAACATTGGCACTTTCGATTGTTACGAAGCCAGACTCGGAATCAGGGTGTTTAAGCTGGTTGCCTGTAATCATTTTACTGCTCATTACGGCTGCTCCTGCACTTGTTCCTGAAACAACGGCACCACCTGAATATGCCTGGCGTATTGCATCACCGACGGGTGTTGAGAGCGCCACTTTCATGAAGCGCGACTGATCGCCGCCGCTAAGGTAGATAAGACTTGCATTCCTGAGCGAATCGAGTTTGTCTGCAGGCGCAACAGTGTCGGATTTGAAATTATATCCTGTCAGATGCCTTACCCCGGTGACTTTAAAATCCTCCCTGGCCCAGATTATAGCACTGTCAGGCAATGAACTGGCCATGGGCAGCACAAAAACATATCCGGCTGTATCAGTTCCTGAAAGTTTTACAAGTTCAATCATCATTGAGTCGGTCCTCTCTCCTCCCCCGATAATGAATAGTTTGCCCTGATCAGGGATTTCAGGCTTGCTGACTCCCTCCTGCCTGCCGCAGGCTGAGGACAGGACCAGAAACAGGATCACCGGACTAAATCTTGGCAAGTTCATCGCGTCTTGTGTATAATTTGGCAATAGCATTAATAATGTCATCCATGTCGCTGCGGCTGCCGAGAAGCATGCTTTGTGAAAATGTCACTGCTTCGCCGCAAAGCTTGTCGTTGCCCGGCAGAATGTTTTCCTCCCTCCACTGCTTAAGCCTCGATTCAGGGAACAGGCGCCGATAGGCCTTCGATGTGAGGGCTTCCTCGATAAGACCATCCCTGTTCTGCATTCCATACCCGCTGCTGCAGGGAATCCCTTCAGCATTTAATGCCCTTATGAACTTTTCCTTCGGCACATCATTGAATTGGTCTTTTATGTACCTGAATGGATATAAATGATAGACTGCCCTGCTTGCCCCGGGGGCAGGCTTGTAAGGAACAATTCCGGGTATTCCCTTCAGTTTTGAATCGAGATAAAGGGCATTTGAGAGCCTGGTATCATTGTCGGATCCGATGCGTTTCATTTGCGAAAGCAGTATAATAGCCTGCGACTGCTGCATTCTGAAGTTGCCGCCTCTTGAAGGGTACCCGGGAGCCTGCTTCATTGAACCATATGGACGTCCACAGTTATGGGCCGCATGGCAATGGTCGACAAGCTCATCGTCGTTTCCCAGGATGGCGCCTCCCTCACCAGCAGGAAGATGCTTGGAATTCTGAAAACTGAAACAGCCAAGATCTCCCAGGGTGCCTACCTTTTTTCCCCTGTACTCGGCAAGCCAGGCCTGGCAGGCATCTTCAACTACTTTAAGTCCATGTTTCGCGGCTACAGCATTTATGCCATCCATGTCGGCCGGCAAACCATAGATATGCACAGGCAGTATCGCAACACTCCTGTCTGTTATCCGGGCTTCGATCTTTGAAGGGTCGATCAGGAAGGTCTCAGGATCTGTATCGACAAACACTGGGAGAGCCTTATGGAAGAATATCGCATTATAAGTTGCGATAAAAGTATAGGGTGATACAAGCACCTCGTCGCCTGCATCCACACCCAGTACCCCCATTGCAGTTATCAGGGCCGTCGTGCCGCTTGCAGTTGCCAGGCAGCGCTTTGCACCCATCAAGGCGGCATATTGCTTCTCGAACTCTGCTACATGCTCTCCCCGGCCAAGCCACCACCTTCCGCTACGGAACATTTCAGTGAGCCGGCTCTCGGCCGACTGATCCCAGACCGGCCAGGTCGGCCAGCCTCCGGTATGAACCTTTGTGCCACCGGTAACAGCCAGCTTATCCTGGCTAAAAGTTCCGGCCTGCACAGCAGATAAGGGCCATGTGATAAGGGCGCCTGCTACCCCGGCAGATGCAGTGCTTATGGCCTGGCGGCGCGAAATATTTCTTTTTCCCATAGTGGCTTCAGGTTTGAGGTTTTTGCAATATGCTGTATCCAAATTTACAAAATCAATTATCGTAATAACGAGCCAGTGTATAATTACCCTGAATTAAAATTGATTTCACTTGAAATCAGTGATTAAGAGAGTCTCACTTAAAGATCAAGCAACGTATAATAATTATACTTAAATGTGTAAAATAATTTAACACATATATTGAATGCCCTTTGTAATCAATTCTTATAGTGAAAGTTATAAACATGGCATATAATTTGAATAATAATCATGATCAAGAAACCAAACCATCCGGGCGCTATGAAAAAGTATTATTCCCTGGCTTGTCATTTTTCACTGTTTGTATCTCTCCTGGTCGCCGGTGCAACAGCCGCCTGTGCAAGCGTAAAATCAGAATCAGGCTATATAAATGTTGAAGGAGGCAAGCTTTACTATGAAATTGCAGGAAAGGGCAGATTCATTGTTCTTCTTCACGACGGAATGGTCAACCGTGAGATCTGGGATGACCAATACCCGGTTCTGGCTGAGAGTTACAGGGTAGTAAGGTACGACAGAAGGGGCTATGGCAGATCGACAGATCCTGAATCGACTTATTCTAATTTAGATGACCTGCACCAGTTGTTTCTGCAGTTAAAGATTGACGAGGCCATAGTTTTCGGCATGTCGTCCGGAGGTGGTCTCGCAATAGATTTCACTTTGAAATATCCAGCCAATGTAAAGGGACTGGTTCTTGTGGGTGCAGTTGTGGGAGGACTGGGTTACACACAGCACATGACCGACCGCGGAGGGCACCTTGATCCGGCTCTTGCAGCTGATCCTGTCAAACTTATAAGGTACTTCATAGAGGATGATCCTTATGAAACCTACTCAGCCAATCTGAAGGCAAAGGAAAAGCTCTTGCAGCTTGTCCCATCCATGGGCCGCAGCAACAGGGTGCCGACAAGGCCGCCTGACAGAGTGGCCGTGAGATTCCTGTCTGAAATAAAGGTGCCGGCGCTGATACTTGTTGGAGAATATGACCATCCCGACGTACATGCTCATGCAGGAGCGATCGATGCAGGAATACCTGATTCGAGAAGGGAACTTGTGCGCAACTCCGGTCACCTCATTCCGCTTGAGCAACCAGCCGCTTTCAATGAAAGGGTTAAAACTTTCCTTACAAGGATCTCCTACTGAAATAAATAACCGGACCGTTATGAACAGGACTAATAGCATAATAAGCGGCCTGATGATCCTTGCCTCCGAGATCATGTTACCGGCTTGCAGCAGGGGGCAGAAGGCAGATGAAATTAATCCGGCAGGGTCCATTGTTTATTCCCCCGAAAAGCTTGAAACAATGATGAGAAAACCCGTATGCATGGGTGAGTATCTTACCTCGCAATCAGGGCCTCTGAGGAAAATGAACGGCGACGGCACATTCACGACAGACAGCACATTCACAGTCCGGAAGATGAGGATTCCGAGCGATGGATTGCTTATTACAGGATGGCTCTACCTTCCCCTAAATGCATCAAAGTGTCCGCTGATCATACTTACAAACGGAGGAGGCAATGTCGTAAAATCGATACGGTCATTCTCCGATTTCATGGCTCCGGTTCTTGCACATTGCGGTATAGCCGCCTTTGTTCACGACAAGCGGGGAACAGGAGAATCGGGAGGAGAATACGTTAAGACAAGCTACAGCGATTACATAACAGATGCCGCTAACTGTGCAATCTTCCTGTCAGCAGATGACAGGATCGATAAAAGCAGGATCGGGGTAATGGGTGCCAGTGAAGGCGGGCGCATTGCAGTGGCAGCAGCAGCCCGTTATCCGGTCTTCAGCTTTGCGATCAGTCAGGCCGGCACTGTGGTCAGCGCCGTCGAAGACAGGCTTTATGCCCAGTTGAACGGGATGGTTGACCAGGGTGTCATATCAGAAGCGCTTGCAGCAAAGGTAAGTCCGCTCTGGGAAAAGTCGTTCCTGGCCTGGGCATCGGGTGATTCAGCTAAACATAATGCAGTCAACAGGGAAATAACTGAATGGCGAAGAAGTTATGAAAGGGGGGTTTTGCCATTTACACAGCAGGAAATGAACAGCATTCCTGAATTCAGCACAGTACTTCCTACATGGAACTCCCTGGGGGATGACTACATGACGGAACTTGGCAGTTTTGACAAAAAATGGCTTGCAATCTTCGGAGAGACCGACCGTGTTGTACCAACGGAGGCAAGCATTAACAATATCCGGCATTACATGAACCTCAGCGGGAATAATGAAGTTAATGTTGCTGTGCTTCCGAACTGCGGACATGCCCCGGTGGACGATGACACCGGGAGGATGGTAAATTTCCATTACCTCATACTCAACTGGCTTCATGACAAATTGTGCCATGAACTGTGAGAAGCTCATTGTCAGAAACCAGCGCTTACTTATTAAGTACCCTGATAGTTTTCGTTGTTACAAAGGTCCAGTTAGCCTTAAAACCGATATGGTGATGCAGGGCTTCGACAGCATGTACGAAATGATGCGACAAATGCTAAAATAGTGTCTCTTTTTCATACAGAACACTGTCTATAAATTAGACATCCCCATATCTAAAAATAATACTATAACACTAATCCTGTGGTATTTACCTTTATGGCACAGGATTTGGCAATATTAAGAGGCGTAACGGCATAAAGGCATAACGGCATAAAGGCATAAAGGCATAAAGGCGTAGGGGCGCAAAGGCGGAAGAAATTGTAAGGTATAATGATTTATATATGAAAAGAATAAGTTTAACGGTGATTCTGATGGTTGCTCTGACTGGTGTCAGTCTCACTGCACAGGAGAAGAAATGGACACTCGCCGAGTGCATTGATTATGCTGTTGCAAACAATATTGCGCTTCAGAGGCAGAAGCTTCTTTCGGAAACTGCAGATGCAAACCTGCTGAAATCAAAAATGGATGTGCTGCCGACTCTCAACATTGGTTCTGACGCCAACATGGGTTTTGGGCGATCGGTGAACCCGGTTACAAACCTCATTACCTTCAAGCAGAACCTGAGCAACTCCTACGCAATCAGCACAAGCGTTGATATTTTCAATGGTTTTACAACAATCAACACTATTTCAGCAAACAAATTCCTGAAGCAGGCAGGAATTGAAAACGAAAAAATAGCACGCAATACTCTTGTTATTGACATACTGAGCCAGTTCTACAGGGTGCTTTATGCAAGAGGAATTGAAGATGCCTCCAGGATGAAAGCAGACCTGTCGGAGAAACAGCTTCTCAGGGTTACAAAAATGGTTGAGATAGGCCGCGAGTCGGTTGCGAAGCAATATGAACTGCAGAGCAGCTATTCAGCAGATAAGCTTGCCTATACTGTTGCACGCAATACAACCGAGCAGGCCATTACAACGCTAAAGCAGATGCTGCAACTCGAACCCGGAACCCCCTTTGACATAATGGGTCCCAATCCCGGGAAAATGCTCGTGGCTGATGA
>JALOMK010000101.1 GCA_025455505.1 Bacteroidales bacterium | reverse complement strand
GCTTTCTCCCCGGCAAAAAATGATCGGTATGATGTACCTGGTGCTTACCGCCATGCTTGCCCTTAACGTATCAAAAGAAGCCATTGATGCATTTAAAAAAATTGACAAGGGTCTGAATACAACCCTCTCAAACTATGCTCTCAAAAACAACCTCGTTTATGACCAGTTCACCAGGGCTGCAGCCGAAAACCCCCAGAAAGCAGGGGAACTCAAAAACAAGGCATTCGAGGTAAAGGTGAGAGCCGACGAAGCATATAACTTCCTGCAGGACCTCAAGATTGAAATCATTACAAAAGCCGAAGGCCCCGAGTCAGCAGCAATCAAGGGCGACGAAGTGGATATCGAAGAGGTACAGAAGATCGACGAAAACAATATCCCGTCCGAAGTCCTTATCGGATCAAACCAGAAGGGCAAGGCTACAGACCTTAAGGCTATGCTCAATGAATACAGGGAATTCCTGCTTGCGACTCTCGACGGAAAAGCTCCGACTTCGGAAGAGGTGCTCAGATCGAGCCTCAGCACAAACGAAATGAAGGACAAGGACGGACAGTCGACTCCATGGGAAAACGGAACCTTCCAGGCACTCCCGCTGGTAGCTGTTATCGCCACTCTGTCAAAAATGCAGCTCGACGTCAGAAACGCTGAAACAGAAGTCCTTAATTACCTGTATACACAAATAGATGCCTCATCATTCAAATTCAACAAGCTGGTCCCTGTTGTGATACCCACAGCAAACTATGTCACTGTGGGCGACCAGTACCAGGCTTCTGTCTTTATTTCGGCAACCGACACTACTCAGCAACCCGAAATTATGCTCTCCGGCGGACAGAAACTTGAACTCGACGACGAGGGCAGGGGAATCTACAAGGCCGCGGCAACCTCCACAGGCGAGAAGAAATGGGGCGGTGTCATAGCTCTCAAATCACCGAGCGGAGCTATAATTAACTATCCCTTCAATGCCTCTTATGTAGTTGGCGAACCAAACGTCATAGTCTCTGCAACGGCAATGAACGTTCTCTATGTGGGCATCGATAACCCACTCGACGTTTCAGTGCCGGGCATCAGTCCCGACAAACTGAAAATCAGGGTCGTGAACGGCGAATCAAGGGTGGGCAAGATGAAAAACTCAAAAGGGGAGACATTCAGGGGCAACTGGCTCATCAAACCAAATGCCGCAGGCCAGAACGTACAGGTGATCGTAACAGCCGAATTAAACGGAAAGCCGGTACAGATGCCTCCCTACGAATTCAGGGTAAAACCCCTCCCGACTCCTATTGCCACATTTGCAAACAAGAGCACAGGATCAGTGTCGAGGGCATCAGCCGCCGCACAGCAGGGTGTGTTCGCAATAATGCCCGACTTTGACTTCGACCTCACTTACAAGGTTACCGAATTCAAATTGTTCTATACCGACCGCGGCCTCGACATCGAGGAACCAAGCACAAGCAGCCAGCTCACAGCAAAACAAAAAGCGCTTCTTGAAAAGCTTACCCGCGGTAAAACACTTATCATCAAGGATATAAAAGCTTTGGGTCCCGACGGCAAGACAAAAGACCTTCTTCCCGTTGTATTGAAAATTGACTGACATTGAATTAAACAGATAGTTATGAACAGAAAATACCTTATACTGATCGTCGTGCTTGCACTCTCCTGCTTTAACCTCAGGGCCCAGGAGGAGAGCGGCGACCTCGAAGGAAGCTTCGGAGACATCTATGTCAAATCAGTGGAGGATGCCAGGAAGATAGCATATCCCTACCTCAGGGAAGCAGATGTGCCGTGGTCAAGGAAAATTTATCGCCTTATCGATCTCCGCGAAAAAATCAACCACCCCCTCTATTATCCTACACAGGACATGCTCGACGGCAGGAGGAGCTTTATCAGGATCATGCTCGATGAGATCAAAAAAGGCAACATCGACGCTTACGACCCACAGAATGCAAACGCAAGCACAACTTATGCCGACATCGAACTGAAAATGGGAGGCGGGGTCAAGATCGAACAGGTGCAGGTAAACGCCGACGGGCTCATGCGTGAAGACTCAGTGAGGCAGGACCCGAAACCTGAAGAGGTAAAACAGATTCTTCTGTACGAAGAGTGGTACTTCGACAAGAAACATTCAAAACTCGACGTTCGCATAATAGCAATCCAGCCTATTTTCATGGCTTATGACGATCAGATCGGAAGGGTTACAAAGAAAGCGCTGTTCTGGATCAAATTCGACCAGGCAAGGGATGCCCTCGCAAGAAACGAGGTATACATCACAAACAACGACGCTCAACGCCTTTCATTTGACGACCTCTTCCTTCAGCGCCGCTTCGGCAGCATAGTCTACGGCGAATCAAACGTATCAAACGACAGGATAATATCAGATTACCAGGTGGGCCGGAATTCACTGTTCGAAGCCGAAAGGATAAAAACAGAACTGTTCAACTGGGAACACGACCTCTGGGAATACTAGTAATTTGTTCAAGACATTAAAAAAGGCCGTCCCTGTGCAGGAACGGCCTTTTTTTACAGGTGCTTCTCCCCTGCGGCCTTCCGTATGTCCTCAAGATAATGCTTTATGTTCTGTTCCTCCTCTTTCTTCACTACAAGCAGTACATCGTCCGAGTCAACTACAATGTATCCCTTCAATCCCTGCAAAACAGCTATCTTGCCGGGAGCTATGTTAAGAATGTTGCCCTTGCAGTCATAGGAGAAAACATCACCCCTGACAAGGGCATTGCCCCTCTTGTCCACAGGTGAATGTTCATACAGCGATCCCCAGGTGCCGAGGTCCGACCACCCGACGTCAGTGCACATTACATAAACATTGCCTGCCTTCTCCATTATTCCGTAGTCAATCGAGATACTCTTGCACTCTGCATAGGTCTTCGCAATAAAACTCTTCTCCTGCCTGCTTCCGAATAATTCCTTTCCTTCATTGAATGCAAGGTAGACGTCGGGGAGATACTTTTCAAAGGCCTGCATAATTGTCTTGATGTTCCATACAAAAATACCGGCGTTCCAGAAGAAATCGCCGCTTTCAAGGAACACTCTTGCAAGTTCAACATCGGGCTTTTCAGTGAAAGTCTTTACCTTCTGTATGTTCCTGAAGCCCTTGACAGGCTTCTTCCTGTCGGCCTGTATGTAGCCGTAACCCGTCTCAGGTCTGTCAGGCTTGATCCCAAGTGTTACAAGGGCATCATTGCCGGCGGCAAATTCAAAGCAGCTGTTCAGCACCTCCGTGAAAGCCGCCTCCTTGATTATAAGATGGTCTGCAGGAGTAACTGCGATAACTGCATCGGGATTCTCACTAAGTATCCTGAAAGTCCCGTAGGCCAGGCACGGCGCAGTGTTCCTCCTCAGCGGCTCGCCAAGCACCCGTGAAGGATCAATGCCAAGCTGGCTTACAACAAGGTCCTTGTGATCGGCACTTGTAACAACAAATATGTTCTGCTCCGGACAAAGCGTCCTGAACCTCCTGTAGGTCTGCTGTAAAAGAGTCTCCCCCTGCCCCAGGATATCAAGAAACTGCTTTGGCTTGTCGCGGCGGCTGAGAGGCCAGAAACGGCTCCCTACTCCTCCAGCCATTATTATTACATACCTGTTTTCCATTATAGTGCCCGTATCAGAGGATGATAAAATGCAAATATATAATATAATTCCAAGACAGGTTTAAGCTGGCCTCCCTCCGAAATGTAATAAATATTAGTAATTTTGAGGTGATTAAATGAATCCGGATGTTCAGGTTCCTATCACAGCTCGGCGTATACTTCATCCTTTTGAAAAAGGTTTTTGCGAAGCCCGAGAAAGCATCGCTTTACTACAAGCAGACAATGCGCGAGTTTGTTTTCCTTGGCCTCAACTCAGTGGGGATAATAGCGATTATTTCATTCTTCATGGGTGCCGTTATAACCCTGCAGACCGCCTATAATACCGAAAATCCGATTTACCCTAAGTACCTTATTGGCCTTGGCTGCCGCGACTCAATAATTCTTGAATTCTCTTCGACAGTCGCCTCCCTCATTCTTGCCGGAAAAGTGGGTTCGAACATCGCATCTGAAATTGGCACCATGAGGGTTACAGAACAGATCGATGCCCTCGAGATAATGGGCGTCAATTCAGCCTCCTTCCTCATACTTCCCAAACTCATAGCAACACTTATCTTCAATCCCATACTAACCCTACTTTCAATAGTCGTCGGAATCTGGGGAGGATGGGTGGCCGGAGTCCTCTCGGGAGTTGTTACATCAGAGAATTTCATTTACGGGATCCAGTATGCATTTATCCCGTACTATATAGTCTACTCCCTTATTAAGATGGTCGTTTTCGCCTTCATCATAACAAGCGTTTCTGCCTTCCAGGGTTATTATGTAGACGGGGGCTCGCTCGAAGTCGGAAGGGCAAGTACAAAAGCAGTAGTATACAGCAGTGTCCTGATACTTCTCTTCAACGTCATCCTCACACAACTTCTGCTCTCATGATAAGGGTCAGGAACCTCAACAAGTCCTTTAATGGCAGACCTGTGCTCATTGATGTATCAGTTACATTCGAGCCCGGAAAGACAAACCTCATCATAGGACGCAGCGGATCGGGCAAGACAGTCCTTCTCAAATCAATAGTCGGGCTCCATGAAGCCGATTCAGGAGAGGTCTGGTTCGAAAACACCCTCTTCAACAACCTCGACTTCAACGGAAGGAAAGAGATCCAGAAACAGATGGGAATGCTCTTCCAGGGAAGCGCCCTATTCGATTCGCTGACAGTTGAACAGAACGTAGGCTTCCCCCTTGACATGTTCACAGACCAGTCAAAAGAGGAGAAACTCGAAAGAGTAAACTTCTGCCTCAGGAGGGTCAACATCCTTAACTCGAACAAACTGTTCCCTTCGGAGCTTTCAGGAGGGATGAAGAAGAGGGTTGCAATTGCAAGAGCCATTGCCCTTAACCCTAAATACCTCTTCTGCGACGAGCCTAACTCGGGACTCGATCCTCTTACAGCAATACTCATTGACGAGCTTATCAGGGAACTGACTGAAGAATATTCAATAACAACAGTTGTGAACACTCACGACATGAACTCGGTGATGGAGATAGGCGAAAAGATAGTTTTCATTCATGAGGGCAACAAATGCTGGGAAGGAAACAAGGAAGAGGTCCTCAGGTCAGACTGTGCAACCCTTAACGAATTCATTTTCGCAAATTCTCTTGCAAAACAGCTCCGGCCAAAACTCTGACAATATCTACTTGTCTTTTATCTCCTCGTAATCGACATACTCGCCGAGCTCCTTCGGAACACCCCTTTTCTTTGCCTTTTTCCTTTCAGGCTCGCCACTGCCGCCTGATCCCCCCTGCCCTTCCCCGATGCGTGCAAACATCCGCACAACGAGATATATTATCAGCCCTATAAGAAAAATCCTCACAAGATACATACCTGATCTGTTATATTATTTCAACCATTGGTTTGTCTTCACGCTTCTTTATCTTATTGCCGAACAGGAGGTTGAATCCAACCCGCAGGTTAACGAAATTCCAGCCCGAAGGCAGCGGGATCCCGGCCCCTCCCGATTCAATGTTATTCCATTTCAGCGGTATCCTGTCAGCAACTGCATAAACCTGGAAAATGCCTGCCCTGAGCGCGAGACCCGCTCCCAGGTTATCATACCCCATGGTAGAGAATGTATATCCCGCTGAAGCCGAAAGAAATGTTCCCACGTTCACATTGCCCGTAAACGTAAGCGTCTCACTTATTCTGCTGTTGACGATCCTTGAATATGACAGCAGGCCCAGCGAAAAAGTCTTGTTCAGCCTGTAGCTTCCCCCTGCTATTATTCCGGTTGGCAGATAGGTTGTAAATGGCTCGTAAGTATCTGTAACTTTAAAGGCATTCTGAAGCGAATCCAGCATCTCGTCCGCAAGGTCCTCGAATGATTCGCTGCCGTCGATTACACTGAGCATGTCGATACCGTCGAAAACGAACTGGTTTTCCGTACTGAAATTTGTAACATCCTGCTTCCACCTGATAAACCCCAGGTCGATTACGGAGGCGGAGAGGCTGAACTTTTCCGAAAGGGTGAATGATGCGCCGATGTCTATACCGAAACCCGGGTTCCCGGTCCCTGACAGGTACCTGAATTGCTGGTTGAGGTCCTGCAGCTCCGAATCGTCAATATCTATGCTCTCGATATTGCCATCCTCATCCTTAGCTATGACAAGCGGAGCACTAACGTTAAGTGCAACATCGGCATTGAAGGTGTGGGAGTAATCATCGGCAATATCGATGCTCAGCTCCTTGTTGTCGATTACTGCTGCCCCGATACCGAAGAGGACCTTTCCCCTGACGCCAATCCTTATATTGTTCGAAACAGGCGTCGAGTACCCCAGCCCGGCCTCCCTGAAATAGACCGCACTTGCACTCAGCGACGAGAGATTCACCGTGCTGCCGGCAAAACCTTCATTGCCCTTGAAGACAAGGGTGAAGAGATCGCCCGGGATCACAAGGCTCCCTTCCACCCGCTCATTTACATCGAGCGACACATAACCCTCCTTCCCGACGTTGAAACCAACGCCCAGTGTCTGTACCATGGCATTTACGTCGAAGACATTCTGCTTCTTCGTCTTTGCAAGGAAATCATCTATGTCGTAATCGGGATCAAGGATAGTGTATATCGAGTCAGTAGCTTCATCCTTCATGAAGACATCTGAGAAATTTACAAAGTTGTTGCCCACATTTGCCTTAACGCCCGAGATTACAGGCAGGCCGATGTAGGCTGAGTTCGATGGCCTGAAGGCCGGGTTCAGTATATGAGCCTGCGGAATATTCATGTAGTACATCACCTGGTTGTGCTGGGCCGGCACTTCAGCCAGGGCGGCGAGGACAAGGATTGCAGCTGCAGTTATTTTCTTCCCTTTCATTTTTCAATCAGTTTGTCTTACTTGAGATTGATATCCGGCTTTACTATCAGGGCCGCCCTGAAGTTTATCCTGTAATCGGAATATATCTTTATGTTCCTGGTCGCTCCGTCAGTGGTGTTTAGAGTGAACCTGAAGATTATCTCATCGCTGGTGTCGACTGAGTCGAGGAATTCCTCGGTGAAAAGTATCGTAGTGGCAGTTTCAGTCGACCCGTTTGCCCTTCCGTCGCTTCCTGCGGGAGCCGGCTTAAGGATATCGGTGGCATTCACTGTGCTTTTAACTGTCGAAGTCACAGGATCGTAAAGCGACATTGAGGCCGATACCCCGAGAGGAAAACCGTTGTCAGCCTTAAGCTCTACCCTTACATATTCAAAATCGTCAGGACTGAACTGGGAATCGTCATCGCCCCCGTCGCTCTTCATGAAGTTCTCTACAGTATCGGCAAACTGGAGGTTGTTGATCCTGAATTCGAGAGGCACCTCGATTTCCATCGATGCAATGAAGCGACTGTTGCCGAATACGTAGTTGTTCCTGACATTGCTTGCCGTTTGCGGGTTCATTCTTGCCGAGCCGGAATACCTGATGATCTCAGGAGGCAGTGAGACAAGCGCCGGAAGCGATGAATTGTTCTTGTCAATTACGTATGCTCCTGCCTTGTCGCGCTCACCGGGTGCTGAAGGAGATGCAAGAACGAACGGAGCAAGGCCCAGGTTCACAGTCTCGCTTTCCCTGCTTCCGCTGACGGCGAGGGTAAGTTCGATCGGCACCGCGAACGAATTCCTGTAATTGACCTTTATTGAAGGCGAGCTGATAAAA
>JALOMK010000100.1 GCA_025455505.1 Bacteroidales bacterium | reverse complement strand
GGATTGTTTTTGTCTGGGTGATGTCGATTTGCGCGAATGTTCCGGCAGGGAAGTTCTCGACAAGCGATTCCTTTCTTCCTAGACCAAGGAAACCGCCTTCTTTTACAACGAGGCCTTTTTCCTTGAGGTCCTTGTATGTTCCTGAAGCCACGAATGCCTTGTTGAGTTCATTTGTCTGGTAAGCTATCCTGTCCTCCTTCTGGGCTATATTAACTTCCATGTCGGACATCTTTGTATTGAGCTGCTCGATCTGGAAATCCTTCTCAGCCAGGGCTGTTTTCAGGCCTGTGATCTCGGTTTCGCTCTGTTTCAGGGTTACCTCAAGCTCTGCAATCTTTGTCTGGAGTCCCTTTATTGTAATTCCTGACTTCTTCAGCTGGTCATTCAGCGATGCGATCTTTTTCTTGTTCTGCTCAAGGAGTGCATTGATATATGCTATGTCCTTAAGAATCTGCTCCTTCCTGTCCTTTGAAAATTCAGGATCAGCTGAACTTGTGGCAATGAGCTTTTCTTTTTCCTTGATTGTCCGGAGATCCCGTTCTATCTGGTCAAAGGTTGTAACCCACTCGTTGATTGCCGAGTCGCGTGCACTAAGCATCTCAGTGTAGGCAGTCTTCTGGTCTTCCATCATTGCTATCTGCTCTTTCTTATCACGGCTGTACATCGAGTACAATACTATTCCGGCTATTATGAAAATGAAAAGGCTGATAATGCCTGTCATGAGTACACCTTTCTCAGTGCCTTTCTTAATAGCATTCCTCTCAACTATGTTACGGGTCTTTTCACTGTTCATTCCTGGGATGTTGTCGCTCGCTCCTTTATTCAGATTGTCGTTTGTTGTCATTTTCTTATTTTTTGGTTTAATTTTTCTCAGTGAATGGTTTCCCTTACTGAACAAAGCAGGGGCCAATCTCTTCGCTGCATGTTAAATCGCTGCAAACCAAAGGAATGAAATTAGACCTTGCAGTCCTTGTTTTCTCATTTTGAGAAAAATTGTCTCAATTCGGGAAAGCGGATATTCAGATTAGCGGAAGCTGCCTTAAAACAGCTGGTGTTCGGATTAAATTATGTTTTTACGCAAGAAGATCAGCATGTCGATATGTATATAAAAGGAGGATTAAGTTTCTGAAAACTCGTAACTTTACGTATATACAGCATTCCGACACTAAAAATTGTGCTATGAGAATCATATGGGATATATCAGAAGAGGATATTAACAGGTTAAAGGCATATGTCGAAAAGAGGAGGAGCCTCATAATCGACAACAGGACTGACAGGAATATCAACAGGAACAACATAGTTACCGACAGGGACGCTGTAATAAAATCATTGCTGGCCTGCCTCATGACGCCTGCGAAAAGGACTGACATTGACAAGCGGGCGGCTGCACTCCTTAACAGGGAGCCCTTTCCTCTCAGCCACAGGTTGCTTGAGAACGAAACAAACCTGAAAGGGATACTTACAGACCTGCTCAGGGAAAATGGCCTTTCAGGTCACATAGATTCAGTTCCGGACTGGTTCACTGCCAGCTACATTAACCTCGAAAACTCCGAATGGGAGCTTGTTGATGAGCTTGATTCCTGGGCAGGGAATCCGCCGGGGAAATCAGTGGAAAGAGAACTGGCCGACCGCATCGACAGGATGTTTAAGGGTTTCGGTTCTTCCAGGTCCAGGATCTTCCTTCTGAACCTCGGCATATCACGTTACGAGTTACCCATTGACCTTTTGACAATAAAATGGCTCAGGGAATTCGGCTTTCCAGTATCATTTTCACTTAAGGCACTTCAGGATATCCATTTCTACCATATGGTGTCGGACGGCATACAGCTTCTCTGTGAAAAAGCCGGCATATTTCCGGCAGTGCTCGATGCTGCGATAATTTCAGAAAACCTTGACCCGGCAGCCATGAAATACTATATTATAAACTGATTGACAGTGGCAGGTTAACCTTGCCCATTCGGTATTGCCGGGTTTCAGTATGGTCTGTACATTCAGCCCTCCGACTCCTTGAGTATCCTGTATATTGTTGACACTCCGATGTCGAGCCCTGCGGCAGCCTTCCTTATATCACCTCCGTGTTTTTTTATCGAGGCCCTGATGATGCGCAATTCATACTCCTTCATAGTAAGATCTCCGGCCGGAGGTCCCTGTGCCTCAGCCTCAGGGTCGGCAAGTATGTCCTGAGACCCTATTTCATCATCGCCTGCAAGAGTGACTGCCAGTTCCACGAGTGACTTCAGTTCCCTCACATTGCCCGGGAATGAATACTCCATCAGCTTCTTCTGCGCTCCTTCCGACAGGCGCTTCATCACAAGGTCATTCTCTTTGCAGAAGCTCTCTATGAAATGCCTGGCAAGTATCATAATGTCGTTTCCCCGATCCCTTAGCGGAGGCAGTTCCACCGGCAGGCCCAGTATCCTGTAATAAAGGTCTTCCCGGAATCGGCCCTTCTTCACCTCCTCCTTCAGCACCTTGTTTGTGGCTACAATGATCCGACAGTCGGTCCTGACAGGCTTGTTGCTCCCGATCCTCACTATTTCCTTCTCCTGCAGTGCCCTGAGGAGCTTTACCTGCATGCCGGGATCCATTTCACCTATCTCATCGAGGAATAGTGTTCCGCCGTCAGCTTCTTCGAACTTTCCTTTTCTCCTTGTAAGTGCTCCTGTAAAGGCTCCCTTCTCATGACCGAAAAGTTCTGATTCTATCAGTTCCGAGGGTATTGCGGCTACGTTGACTGCTACGAACTGATTCTCGCGACGCGGGGAGTTGTAGTGTATTGCCTTGGCAACCAATTCCTTGCCGGTACCGGTTTCGCCGGAAATACTGACCGTTATATTTGTGCTGCACGCCTTCTCAATCAGCTCGAAGACTCTCTTTATGGCAGGGCTCTCTCCCTGTATGCTCTTTCTGAAGCTGTAACGCTTCTGGACTTCTTTCCTGAGGCTTGTGACTTCTCTTCTGAGATCTATCCCGCTTGCAATGTTCCGGATAGTATTGAGAAGCCTCTCCTTGATATCATTAGTCTTTGTTATGTAATCAATTGCACCCTCTTTCAGCAGCTTTACAGCCATTTCAATATCATCCTGCTCAGAGATCAGTATGACCTGGATGTCGGGATCACTGCTTTTTATCTTAAGCAAAAGTTCGAGACCGGTGGTATCCGGTAGCCTGTAATCGAGAGTTACAATATCGGGTTTTTCTCCCAGAGCCTTAAGGAAATCAGTTCCGGTAAGAAAACTCCTGATTTCGTAATCGGGATTCAGCGAAAGGGTGTATACGAGCAGTTTGTTATACCACTCGCTGTCTTCAACTACAAATATTTTCAAAGCCCTGTCACTCATACATTGAAAGGTTGATTAGGTATGTTCCTCTATCTTCCGTATCTCGGCAGTTATGATTTCCTTCACTTTTGAAAATTCAGTTGCCAGAAGCCTGAGCATCTGAACGCTTTCAGCTTTGGCCCCTGCCATTCCTGCTTCGTCCTCAATTCTTTTAAGCAGTGAGCACATGCCGGCTGCACCAACGTGGCGGCAGGGAGGCAGTAGCCTGTGGGCAGTGCCTGAAATTTCCTTTCCGTCACCTGCTTCCAATGCCCTCTCAAGACTCTCAATACCTGCACCTGTAGTTTCGATAAAGGACAGCAGCATTTGTCTTGCAAATGTCATGTCACCGCCTGCCAGTGTGTAGATTGCAGCCGGATCAGCCGTCACGTTTTCATGCAAATTTCGTGTTTCGGCTCTGACCCTGGCAGCCCACACATTCCTGACAGATGGCATAACTCCCATGATTGCTGTAAGGAGCTGGCCCTCGTTAAAGGGCTTCATGAGAAAGCTGTCCATACCGGCAGCCCTGAATTTTTCACCACCGTCATCCGGAGGAGCGGCTGATATGCAAATAACAGGTATGCTTAGCTTCAGGTCATTCCTGATCAGAACAGTTGAGGTCAGCCCGTCCATATGAGGCATCCTGGCATCCATGAATACTATATCGTATTCCTTTATCCGAAGGGCCTCCAAAGCTTCTTTTCCGTCTGTCGCCTCGCTGTAGCTGATTCCCCAGCGGTTAAGTATCATCCTGAAAAGCATTCGGTTATATTCTTCGTCGTCAACAATTAGTACCCTGAGTTTTTTCACTTCCCCGGGCAGGTCTGTCGCGAGAGGTTGTTCGTCGCCAATAAGGCTTTCATCGCCCTCAATGAATGGTATCGTGCAGCATATCTGGGTCCCCTGGCCTCTCCTGCTCTTTATGCTTACAGTCCCTCCCTGCATCTCTGTAATCCTCTTTACTATTGAAAGACCGAGGCCTGTTCCGCCGTACTTTCTTGTTGTGCTCATCTCTGCCTGGGTGAAGTCCTCGAATACAAGATTTATCTTGCTCTCCTCAATGCCGATGCCAGTGTCGGTGACCTTGATCACAAGGTCAAGTTTGCCATCCTTCCTTTTTTCAGAGTCGGCTGAGAAATGCACCTTTCCTCCTTTCGTGAATTTGACTGCATTGCTTACGAGGTTTATGAGAACCTGCCTCAGGCGGTAAGGATCGCCCGACAGGGCTGCCGGAGTGGAAGGTGAGATAGAAAAACTGAGAGTGGTATCGTTTCTTGCTGCTTCCCTCCTGAATATAGTCTCCACTTCACCGAATATTTTGCGCAGGCTGAAATTGACTGTTTCAAAGGAGATTCTCTCATTATGAAGTTTTGAAAAATCAAGTACATCATTGATTATCCGCGAAAGATGATCCGCCGACGATTTAATAATTCCCAGTGTTTTTGCACTCTCCGGGTCGCTGATATCGTGCATCAGCTGTTCGGTAAACCCGGCTATTGCAGTGACCGGAGTCCTGATCTCGTGGCTCATGTTGGCCATGAAGAGCTCTTTTGTACGTGCAAGTTCCTCTGCTTCGTCGCGCGATCTTATTATGGCAAGGTTATAGGTATCGGACTTCCTTACATATGAGATGACTGTGATTATGACCGACAAGGCAAGGACAGTTCCAGTGATTATAAATGCAAGGAGCCATTTGAATGTCTGCCGGGCAAGCCATTCAGCCTCCTCCTTCTTGGCATTGCTCATGAGCCTTGCCTCGTTTTCCATCCTCGAGATAAGGTCGTAGATTTTCTCTTTTAGTCTTGTGCCTTTAAGTGCAATACGCGTTTCCTGCTCAGCCAGCTTCAGCCTCGCATCCTCATCATCTTTCTGGATCTTACCCAGGTTCAGCTTTATTTCTTCTTTTTTTTCAGTCGAGATTGTTGCCCCTGAAGGTGGCTGGGGTTCAGGAAGAGGTTCCGGGAGTATCACAGGGGGAGTGTAAGGCGGAACCGTAGCAGCAGTATCTGCAGGAGTCTCCTTTTTCTTGCCAAAGAGCCTTTTAAAGAAACCAGGTTTCTCCTTCTCTTCCTCCTTAACTTCAACAACCGGCTGTTCATCTTCAATTTTTTTCTCAGTGATTTCTGTTTTGCGTGGTTCAACTACTGTGGCCTTATCGATCTGTTTTGCAATTTGCTTCAGTTCTTCCGCAACTTTCTCGTTATTGTTGAGGAGAAGCAGTTCCTGCCATAATTCAATATTGTCATTGATCAGGGCCGATATTGTGTCAGTCTGTTCGAGGAGGTCGGGATCATTCAGGCATTCCATCCGCAGGCTTGCTATCCTGGCGTCAAGGGTTTTGATTGATTTATAGTAAGTCTGCAGGTCGCTGCTGTCGCCTGTCACAGAAAAGATCCTGATGCTGTTCTCGGCATTCTGAATGTCCATTGACAGATCGCGGATATTCATAAGCCTCAGGCTGGGAGTAAGGTCGACGTTCATCGAGGCCACAATTGCGGAGAAGTTCCTGTACGATAAATAGCCGGTGGCTGTAAGCACTATTATTGCAAGGCTCATTAAAACACCTGTAATTGTCTTTACCGGGGTCCTTTTCACTTTATTATCTCCTGAATTGTCTCCAAAGTTAGCAAAAAGGCTCATGCCACTGAAGCCGACCAAGCCATTTTGTTTTGAGTCAATATTATGGTAAATTTGGATTATACACCAATACTATCCCTATGAACAACAAAGAAAAGCACACAATCAGTCGCAGAGGCTTCATATCAGCATCTGCCACCGCTGCTGCCGGGCTTACAATAGTGCCGGCAAACGCTGTATCACAGTTGGGTCACAGGGCCCCCAGCGACAAGCTGAACATTGCAGGAGTGGGTATTGCGGGGATGGGAAGAAGCAATCTTGTAAATGTAGCGAAAACTGAAAATATTGTCGCCCTGTGTGACGTCGACTGGGGCGAGCCAACACAAAAGGTCTTTAAAACATACCCCGGCGCGAAGCAGTACAAGGATTACAGGGTGATGCTCGACAGCCAGAAGGACATTGATGCAGTTATAATTGCCACATCCGACCATACACACGCGTGCATAAGCATGGAAGCAATGAGGAGGGGAAAGCACACCTTCACCCAGAAGCCGTTGACACATACAGTTTATGAAGCCCGTGTACTTGCCAAAGCTGCGAAGGAATACAAGGTAGCAACCCAGATGGGCAACCAGGGACAGGCAGGAGACGGGCCGAGGCGCCTGCGAGAGATGATCTGGGATGGCGTAATCGGACCCGTACGTGAGGTACATGTGTGGACTGACAGACCCAATAATGGAATGTTCAGGACCTACTGGCCTCAGGGTGTACCAAGACCGGCGGAAGAATCGGCAGTTCCGGCGACGCTCGACTGGGACCTCTTCCTGGGACCGGCACCTGAAAGACCATATAACCCTGCATACCATCCTTTCAGGTGGAGGGGCTGGTGGGACTTTGGAACCGGTGCTCTCGGCGATATAGGCTGCCACTCGCTCGATCCCATTTTCAGGGCCCTGAAGCTGAAGTATCCCCTGACTGTTGAAGCAGTTTCGACTCTTGTGAACGACGAGAGCTATCCTCTGGCATCGATAGTGAAGTACCAGTTTCCCGCAAGAGGCGATATGCCGCCCGTAACTCTTACATGGTACGACGGCGGCCTGAGGCCCTTTAACCTTCCTGACCTGGCCGAGGGAATGCAGATGGGAGTCGGAGGGACACTCTATGTAGGCGATAAGGGTAAAATACTCGATGACAAAATACTTCCTCTGTCACTCAGGAATTCGTATACAGCCCCGAAGCCAACAATTCCCTCATCACCAGGCCATGAAGAAGAGTGGATAGCAGCCTGCAAGGGAGGAGCAGCCGCCGGCAGCGATTTTGAATGGGCGGGTCCGCTGACAGAAACCGTACTGCTTGGCAACGTAGCCCTTCGCAAGGCCGTGAAGGAGAAACTCGGAAGTACAATCTTGCAGTTCGATCCCGTAAAACTGAGCTTCCCGAACATGCCTGATGCCGACAAGTACCTGCACTGCGAATACAGGAAGGGCTGGAGTCTGTAACAAAAAGGCATAACGGCGCAAAGGCGTAAGGGCATAAAGGCGAAAAACCTGCAGTTTGTGAACCGGAATCTGCAGCTTGTGCAATGACTCTTTTTTTGGGCTTTGGTTTGACATAATTTCGTCATAACTAATTCTTCACAGCCATGAAAAGATTAATCATCGCAGCATTACTGACAGTAGCGTTCAGTACTGCATGTTTCACGCGGGAACTGGTTGCGAGTGGAAAGACAAACACCGCACTGGGTGACTACAAGATTGAAACGGCCGATGAACAGTTCGTTATAAACGGCGAAAAGTTCAGGACGTTTGTGATCAGCTATCAGAACTCCCCTATGGAGGTAAAAGTGGTTGTCAAACCCGGGAAGAACTGTAA
>JALOMK010000099.1 GCA_025455505.1 Bacteroidales bacterium | reverse complement strand
CAATATGATCAAACCTGATTTTAACAAGGGCAAGGGACTTGTAACTGCAGTAATCCAGGATAATGAAAGCCTCCAGGTGCTGATGGTTGGATACATGAACGAGGAGGCCTTTGACGCCACTGTCACTGGCGGTAAGGTCACATTCTTCAGCAGGAGCAGGAACAGGTTGTGGACGAAAGGAGAAACTTCAGGAAATTTCCTCTTCGTAAAAAGCATTGTGGCTGATTGCGATAAAGATTCAATTCTCATAAAAGTGAGGCCTGCCGGCCCGGTATGTCACACAGGCAGCCATTCCTGCTTCGGAGATGAGAGTTCAAAAGGATTCCTCTACAGGCTTGAGGAGATTATTGAAAAACGAATCAGCGAAAATGACAGCCAGTCCTACACAAACAGCCTTTTCAGGAAGGGAATAAACAAAGTCGCCCAGAAGGTTGGAGAAGAAGCCGTTGAGCTTGTAATTGAATCAAAAGACGACAACATTGATCTCTTCACCGGTGAGGCTGCCGACCTTCTTTATCACCTGCTGGTTCTCCTGAGGGCAAAGGGAACGCGTCTCGAGGAAATAGAAGAAGTTCTTATGCAGCGGCATAAGAAGCAATAATTTCAAATTTTCTTTCATTTCTTTTTGCATTTTTGAAAATAAACTTACTTTTGTAAGCCATAACAGCGAATTGATGAAAATTGTAAACAAATATGCCTTCTTCCATTATTACTTCTTTTTTTACTTTGAAAGAAGCTAGGGGGATTTTTGTATACATTTAAAATATAATGATTGTAAGCAAGGGTCCCGGGAAGGGGCCCTTGCTGTTTTAACAAAGGACCGAGATGAAAGTTACAATCCAGGGAGAGAAGGGATGTTTCCATGAAGTTGCCGCACGTCAGTATTTCAGCTATGACGATATAGAGATCGTCCCCTGTAATTCCTTCGATCTTACGCTCAACCGCCTTAAGGCCGGGGAAGCGGACTTTGCTGTAATGGCAATAGAAAATGCCCGTTCGGGAAGCATACTTCACAACTACACACTTCTGAGGGAGTCGGGAATGAAGATCCTGGGAGAACATAACCTGAGGATAAAGCAGAACCTGATGGCGCTGCCCGGTCAGACAATGGCTGATATCAGGGAAGTAAGATCACATCCCATAGCAATAGCCCAGTGCATGACCTGGCTTAGCCGTTTTCATCACATCACTCTTGTTGAAAGCGAGGATACAGCAGGCAGTGCGAGGGAGATAAACGAGGCGCGACTTACGGGAGTGGCAGCCATAGGCTCAGTGGCTGCCGCTGAAATCTACGGGCTTGCAATAATTGCCGAAGGCATTGAGACCTACAAGCAGAACTATACAAGGTTCATTGTTGTGGGCGACGAGGAACTGGGAAACCGGAAAGGGAACAAGGTGTCGGTATGCTTCAGTACAGGGCACAAGCCAGGATCGCTGGCCAGGGTGCTTGTAAAACTGGCCGCGCTCGATATCAACCTGACAAAGATCCAGTCGGTACCCAGGCTTAACGGAGAGTGGGAATACATGTTCTACCTCGATCTTGAGCTTCCGAAAAACACAAACGCGGATGTCATAAGAAGGGCTCTTGTCAACCTGACGTCGAACCTTGAGATACTTGGAGTTTATTATAAAGGAGACATGCTGTATGAAAGTTAAACCCGCGATACGCACCGGCCTTGTCGAGGAATACTATTTCTCCCGCAAGCTGTCACAGATCGACAGGATGCGAAGGGATGGCGCCGATGTGATCAACCTCGGAATCGGAAGCCCCGACCTGGCACCCTCTCCGGATACAATTGCAATTCTTGCCACGGAAGCTGCAAAAAGCAGCACCCATGGCTACCAGAGCTATAAGGGCGCCCCTGCCCTGCGGAAAGCATTCGCAGACTGGTACCTTAAGTACTTCAACGTAAAACTCGACTGGGAGAGCGAAATACTTCCACTTATCGGAAGCAAGGAAGGAATAATGCATATAAGCATGGGATGGGTGGACCCCGGAGATGAGGTCCTGGTCCCTGATCCCGGATATCCTACCTATTCCTCGGTGACAGCAATAGCAGGCGGCAAAGTAAGGACATATGATCTTACTGAAGAAAATGGGTGGCTTCCCGACCTTGAAAAACTGGAGGACAGCGATCTCTCAGGAGTAAAACTGATGTGGATAAATTACCCGCACATGCCATCGGGTGCAAATGCCGACAGAAAAACATTCGAGGCCCTTGTTGCCTTTGCAGACCGACATTCAATTCTGCTCTGCAATGACAACCCCTACAGTTTTATTTTAAACCGGAATTACCTCAGCATTCTTTCGGTCGACGGTGCACGCGACACGGCACTTGAGCTTAATTCCCTGAGCAAGTCGCATAATATGGCAGGCTGGCGAATCGGAATGGTAGCCGGAAACAGCGGGTACATAAGTAACATTCTCAGGGTAAAGAGCAACATGGACTCAGGGATGTTCCTGCCGATGCAGCTTGCAGCAGCGGAGGCATTGGGAAACCCTGAATCGTGGTATGAAGATGTAAACGAAGTATACAGGCGCAGAAAGAAGACTGTAGGGAAGATAATGGATCTCCTGGGCTGCAGCTGCCAGGGATCTCAGACAGGACTGTTCGTTTGGGGAAGGCTTCCGGAAAATGTTCCCGATTGCGAGAATTTTGTCGAAGACATACTGGTTTCTGCCAATGTATTCATCACCCCGGGTTTTATTTTCGGCAAAAACGGCTCACGCTATGTAAGGATATCACTTTGTGCCAGTGAAGAGAGGCTTGAAGAGGCTGAAAAAAGAATCCGGGATTATGTTAAATTGCATAAGGCAAGCCCTGGAGGGGAAAAAAACAAGAAATAATAATCAAAATACCTGATATTCATGAAAGTTGCAATAATAGGCATCGGTCTCATCGGCGGTTCACTTGCAGTGGACCTCAGGCGGCGCGGATTCGCTGACACAATTATCGGTGTTGACTCGAACCTGCATCACAGGAATATTGCAAAACTCTGCGGGCTTGTCGATGAAACCGAAAATCTTGAAGATGCGGTAAGCTCTTGTGACCTTATAATTCTGTCCGCACCTGTTAATGTCAACTGCGCACTATTGCCTTCCATACTTGACATGATCGACGGCACTTCAAAGGTAGTAACCGACATGGGATCCACAAAGGCCGGAATGGCTGCAGCGTCGGCCGGCCATCGCTCAAGGGGACGTTACGTTGCCGCACACCCCATGGCCGGAACAGAGTATTCAGGCCCCCTGGCCGCCATAGGAAGGCTGTTCGATTACAAGAGGGCAATAATCTGCGACAGGGAACTGAGCGACAATGACGCTCTTGAGACGATAGGCAGCATGCTTTCAGTTCTCAACATGAAAACAGTATACATGAATTCAAGTGACCATGATGTCCATGTTGCATACGTTTCACACATATCGCACATAACATCATTCTCACTTGCCCTGAGCGTACTCGACAAGGAACACCAGGAGGAAAACATCCTGGCCCTTGCGGGGGGAGGCTTTGAGAGCACCGTCAGGCTGGCAAAAAGCAGCAGCGAGACCTGGGCTCCCATCTTCGTTGAAAACTCGGAATACATCCTTGAAGTAATGGACACCTACATCGAAAAAATGAATCTCTTCAGGAAGATGATAGCTGAGAAGGATACTGCCGGTCTCAGGAAACTTATGGAGGAGGCCAACAAGATCAGGAAAATATTGAATTGAAGCCGGAAACTGCCGGTGTTTTAAGAGAACCTGTAATAACTGTGAAGACAACGAAAAATAGAATAATATGGTACTAAACCTTGGCAATTCGACAATAGCGGAATGGAGGGGATACAAGGGAAAACCTTTCCTTATCTCGGGACCATGCAGTGCAGAAAGCGAGGAACAAATGATGGAAACTGCCCTGCAGATAGCATCTATAGGGCAGGTGTCTGTGTTCAGGGCCGGGATTTGGAAACCGAGAACACGGCCCAACTCCTTCGAAGGAGTGGGCAGCGAAGGCCTTAAATGGCTTAGGAGGGTAAAACAGGAAACAGGGATGCTGGTCGGCACCGAGGTCGCAAACGAGAAACATGTCTATGAAGCGCTTAAATACGGTATTGACCTGCTATGGATCGGGGCAAGGACCTCTGTCAATCCTTTTACAGTGCAGGAGATATCCGATGCATTGAACGGTGTTGATGTTATGGTGCTTATAAAGAATCCCATCAACCCCGACATTGATCTCTGGACCGGGGCGATAGAAAGAGTTGCAAAGGCCGGCATAACACGGATCGGCGCAATCCACAGGGGCTTCTCATCGTATGAGAAGACACTCTACAGGAACCAGCCCAACTGGCAGCTGCCAATCGAGCTGCGCCGCCGCTTCCACGACCTTCCGCTTATCTGCGATCCAAGCCATATTGCAGGATCAAGGAAATATCTCCACGAGATATCGCAGAAGGCAATGGACCTGAATTTCGACGGGCTGATGATAGAATCGCACATTAATCCTGCCCAGGCACTTAGCGACTCTGCACAGCAACTCACACCGAATGACCTCAGGGAACTCCTCAGCAGACTCATTTACAGGAGCCCTGGCACCTCCGACCCGAAACTGCTCGACGTCCTGGGAGAACTCAGGCAACAGATAGATATTTACGACGATCACCTGCTTGACATCCTTGAGCAGAGAATGAAGATAGCTGAAACCATCGGAAAGTATAAAAAAGAAAATAATATAACTATCTTGCAGAGTGCCAGGTGGGATGAGATAATAAACAAGGTGGTTGTAAGGGGCAGCGACAAAGGCCTCAGCCCTGAGCTTATTGATGTTATCTTCAAGGCAATACACCAGGAATCGATTAACCACCAGATGAAAGTAATGAATAACGGCCTGCAGGATAAGGACAACAAATCACTTAGTGAAAAATAATGGAACGCATAACAGAACCTTCGAGAATAAAGGGTCACATAAAGGCACCCACATCAAAGAGCATGACTCAGCGTGCAATTGCAGCCGCACTGCTGGCCGGAGGGGAGAGTGTAATTCATGATCCATCGTACTGCGACGATTCGCTTGCGGCGATGAGCATTGCTGTCGGCCTCGGCGCAAGGGTTGTTCCCGATGCCCGCGAACTGAGAATTACCGGCGGCGGAATCCTGAAAGAACCTAAAATAAATTGTGGTGAGTCGGGACTGGCAATCAGGATGTTTTCGCCAATAGCCTCGCTTTATCCGTCTGAAATAATAATGACCGGGGCAAACTCGCTCAGGAACAGGCCGATGAATATGATCACAGAGGCACTTGCGCAGTTTGGAGTAAGGTGTTCCACAAACGACGGACATCTTCCTGTTGTAATAAGAGGCCCACTCCGGGGAGGAAAGTGCACGATAGACGGGTCGGTGAGCAGCCAGCTGCTTACAGGACTTCTGATGGCCCTGCCGCTTGCTCCCGGGGACTCCGACATTAATGTGATAAACCTGAAGAGCAAGCCATATATCGACCTGACCCTTGAAGTTCTGCGCTCGTTCGGAATTACAGTTGAAAGGGAAGGTTATGAACGATTTATTATTCCCGGAGGTCAGAAATATAAACCTTCTGATTTCACTGTGGAAGGCGACTGGAGCGGTGGAGCATTCCTGCTTGTCGCCGGTGCAATCAACGGGGAAATCGTTGTTGAAGGATTACGCCGCGACAGCAGGCAGAGCGACATGGGCATCCTGAAAGCCTTATATGCAGCGGGGGCCGATGTAGATGCAACAGGCAACCAGATAGCCATAAAGCACTCCGGGCTCAGGGCCTTTGATTTCGATGCCACTGAATCTCCCGACCTCTTCCCTCCCCTTGTCGCGCTTGCATCATATTGCGAGGGAACCTCCGCCATAAAGGGGGTATCGCGGCTGGCGCATAAGGAAAGTGACAGGGGGAAAGCCCTCTCCGCCGAATTTGCAAAGATGAATATAAGCATAAAAACAGAAGGTGATGTAATGTATGTCAACGGAGGCCGGCCTTCTGCAGCCCACGTGGATTCGCACGACGATCACCGCATTGCAATGGCTGCAGCCGTAACGGCGCTTGGGGCTGACGGGAAGGTGCATATAAGAGACTCCCACTGCGTAGGCAAATCATACCCGGGCTTCTTTGATGACCTCAGGTCTCTCGGGGCTGTTATACATGAGTAAGATGTCTGCCTCCTGTTGACTGAAACTACAGGAAGTGATATCTGCGAACAGGAAAACAGGAACTTACGGATACGGGCCTGCGAAGGGTACTTTGCATAACTTGCCTCACGTGACTGACAGATCGGTGCTTCACCGGAATAGAAAACGTTATACCACCAGCGCAGCCAAGAATACCTGAAAAAATACTCACATTCTTATTGTTTATTGAATAATTTTTTATATTTGCATCAATGAAAACAGGAATGTCATATATCTGGCGCTGGCGCAGCACACTCCGTGAAGCTGTGATTTAGGCCGTTATGTAACATTTAAATAATATTACCAGGAGGCATGCTGATCACAGCATGCCTTTTTTTATTAGATCGTATTAACCAATTAAACACTTAAAACAATGAAAAAAAACTTCAAGATTCTGCTGAGCGAAAATGAGATGCCGACACAATGGTACAACATCATGGCCGACATGCCAAACAAGCCTTTGCCTCCCCTTCACCCTGCCACAAAGCAACCCGTGGGACCGGAAGATCTTGCTGCAGTATTCCCGATGGAACTTATAAAACAGGAAGTATCAACTGAGCGATACATAGATATCCCGGATGAAGTCCTTGATCTTTACAAAGCATACAGGCCATCTCCCCTTTTCAGGGCCTACAATCTTGAAAAGTTCCTTGGCACAAAAAGCAAAATATATTACAAGTACGAGGGCGGGAATTATTCAGGCTCCCATAAGGCGAACACAGCAATAGCCCAGGCTTACTATAACAAGCAGGAGGGTGTAAAAAGAATCACTACAGAAACCGGTGCAGGTCAATGGGGAAGCGCCATGAGCTTCGCTTGCAACCATTTCGGACTCGAGCTTCTTGTGTTCATGGTTAAGGTAAGTTACAACCAGAAACCGGGAAGGAAACTCCTTATGAATACATACAATGCAAAAGTAGTGCCCTCACCAAGCACAATGACTGCTGCCGGAAGAAAAGTGCTTGAGACTGACCCAGACTCACCCGGCAGTCTTGGAATTGCAATCTCAGAGGCGATGGAGGTTGCTGTTCAGGACCCCTACACCAAATACTCCCTTGGAAGCGTTCTCAACCATGTCATCCTTCACCAGACCATAATAGGACAGGAAGCACTGCTTCAGATGGAAAAAGCAGGTGATTACCCCGATGTAGTGATAGGCTGTTTCGGAGGAGGATCCAATTTCTCAGGCATAGCATTTCCCTTCCTGCGCGAGAGGCTGCTTAACGGCAAAAATGTAAGGCTTCTTACTGTGGAGCCCGCTTCGTGTCCAAAACTCACAAAGGGGAAATTCATGTACGACTTCGGCGATTCGGCTGGCATGACGCCGCTGCTGCCGATGTTCACGCTGGGACATAATTTTATACCCGAAAAGATCCATGCAGGCGGGCTCCGGTATCATGGGGCAGGGGTCCTTGTAAGCCAGCTGCTGAAAGACGGGTTCATTGAGGCAAAGGCAAAAATGCAGAGGGAATGCTTCGAAGGCGGGGTTCTATTTGCCCGCACAGAGGGCATACTCCCGGCTCCTGAGTCGACATATGCAATCGCCGGAGCACTCGACGAGGCAAGAAGGGCCGACATCGAGGGCGTATCAAAGACAATACTCTTCAACCTCAGCGGACACGGCCATTTCGATATCTCAGCCTA
>JALOMK010000098.1 GCA_025455505.1 Bacteroidales bacterium | reverse complement strand
TGCTTAAATCAGGGGACTTTCTTGACGCTCATATAACGGATGCCCAGGAACTGATCACGAAAAGACCCGGTATAGAGATAATGGATGGACAGGCCTCGGTAAGGGGAGGCAGCGGATTCAGCTACGGCGCAGGAAGCAGGGTTATGGCTCTTATTGACGGGTTGCCCGTTATAGCCCCTGATGCCGGCAGCATCAAGTGGCAGTTTCTTCCTCTGGAGAATATCGAACAGATTGAGATCATAAAAGGGGCCTCCTCGGTATTATACGGATCCTCAGCCCTTAACGGTGTAATAAATTTCAGGTCGGCTGATGCCGGCCTTGTCCCGAAAACCCGGTTCTATCTTGAATCCGGCATCTTTACGGGCCCTTCTGACAGGAACTGGCTCTGGTGGGACAATCCGCGCATATACAGCAGCGGATCATTCATGCACCTGAGAAAAGCCGGGAATACTGATTTAGGAATTGGAGCTTTCATTTCGCTCGACAATGGCTACAGGAAACTCAACGAGGAAAACCTGGGCCGCTTAAGCATCAGGCTGAAGCACCTCAACAGCAAGATAAGGGGGCTCACCTACGGACTTAATCTTAACGGCGGTTACACAGGCAAGACTGATTTCGTACTCTGGGAAGATGCTGAGAAAGGCGCCCTGAAACAGGACACTGCAACGGCATCAAAGCTTTACGGGACATTTCTTGCAGCGGATCCTTTCATTTCCCTGAAACGCGGCGGCGCTTTAGCACATGACCTCAGGATGAGGTTCCAGTCCTTTGAAAACACTTTTCCTGTCAGGACAAACAACAACTCACTTGCACTTTCGTGGTATGCTGAATACCAGCTCAACTGGAAGCTTAACAACATTTTTGGAATTACTGCCGGTCTTGCGGAACAGTGGAGCAAGGTATTCTCAAACTTCTACGGCGATCACAGCCAGCTGAATATCGCGGGATTTGCGCAGGCAGAAGCAGTGCCCCTGAGGACCTTGCGGCTTACGGCAGGATTCAGGGCTGAACAGAATTTTCTCGATGGTGAAGCCGGAAGAACAGTACCGGTCTTCAGGGCAGGAATGAACTGGCAGGCAGCAGAATTCTCCTTCATAAGGGCCTCGTTCGGACAGGGTTACAGGTATCCGTCGATTGCAGAAAAATTTGCCTCAACAACACTCGGCTCAGTGAAGATATATCCGAATCCGTCAGTAGAGCCTGAAACAGGCTGGAACGGAGAGATCGGTTTCAAACAGGGACTGCTTGCTGGCAAGGTCAGGGGTGAAGCCGACATCTCCATATTCATGTCACAGAACGATGACATGATCGAATACCTTTTCAGTATCTATCCCGATCCTGTTACAGGTGAGTTCGGCTTTGGATTCAGGGCGACAAACGTTGAGCAGGCAAGGATTTATGGAGGAGAAATTGAATTCAGCCTTGCAAGGCCCGCAGGCAGTGGCAATGTTTACCTTTCAGGAGGGTATACTTATATATACCCGGTTGAATATGACCCTAACACATCTGAGAATACTGGTATATGGCTCAAATACAGGAGGAAGCACTCCCTTAAACTCAGCGCCGGAACAGTAATCGGATCATTCGATGCAGCACTGAGCCTTTATGCACGATCGAAGATCCTGAACATAGATGATGTATTCCTGAATCCTCTTACAAGAGAATCAATATTACCAGGCTTTTACGACTACTGGCTTGAAAATAACAAGGGCTATATTTCGCTTGATTGCAATGCAGGTTATAAGATAAGCAGGACCCTGAAACTCTCGCTGGCTGTAAAAAACATCACAAACACAGAATACATGGGACGACCCGGTGATATACAGCCTCACAGGAATCTCAGCCTCAGACTATCGGGTGAATTTTGAAATACTTAAAATAATGAAAAACAGGCATATCAAGACGATGCTCCTCCTGTCACCTGTAATTCTTGCCAGGTGCGGAGGCGAAGGTACGGAAGTGCCGGACGGATCAAGGCCCAATATCCTGATTGCAATTGCTGACGACATATCGTACCCGCATATGGGAGCATACGGGACAGCATGGATAAAGACTCCGGGGTTTGACAGGGTTGCCGGCGAAGGTATTCTTTTTATGAATGCCTATACACCGAATGCCAAGTCTTCGCCTTCACGTGCATGCCTGCTCACAGGCCGCAACAGCTGGCAGCTGGATGCGGCAGCAAATCATGTTCCTGTATTCCCTCCTGAATTCCTGTCTTTTGTGGAAGTTCTGGGAGAGAAAGGATATTATACAGGTTATACAGCCAAAGGCTGGGCTCCCGGACTGGCTGCCGACAGCACGGGAAAGCCGAGACAGCTGACAGGCAGGCCCTTCAACTCCAGGAAGCTCGATCCTCCTGCGGGAGGGATTTCAGGAAACGATTATGCCTCTAATTTTGAAGAGTTCCTTGATTCGAGGACTAAGGGACAGCCCTTCTGCTTCTGGTATGGAGCCACAGAGCCACACAGGCGCTATGAGTATGGATCGGGAGTTTCAAAAGGAGGCAAGAAAACAGCAGATATCGACAGGGTTTTCAGTTTCTGGCCCGACAATGAGATAGTACGTAATGACCTCCTCGATTATGCATTTGAAATTGAACATTTCGATAAGCACCTTGTGAGGATGCTCGATATCCTTGAAAAAGAAGGAGAGCTTGACAATACAATAATAATCGTCACCGCCGATAACGGGATGCCCTTCCCAAGGGCAAAGGGGCAGGCATTCGAATACTCCAACCATGTTCCTCTTGCCATAATGTGGGGACAAGGAATCAGGAAGCGCGGGAGGATTCTTTACGATTATGTTAGTTTTATTGACATCGCACCCACAGTTCTTGAAGCGGCAGGCATTGGAGAATCGGAGTCGGGCATGAAGGAAATCAGCGGAAAAAGCCTTATCGGCATATTCAGGTCATCAAAGAACAAAATTGCCGACAAGAGCCGCGACTATGTCCTGATCGGAAGGGAGAGGAATGATGTGGGGCGTCCAGGTGATGCTGGTTTCCCTGTCAGGGGAGTGATAAGCGAAGGCTTCCTTTACCTGAGGAACTACAAGAGTGAAAGGTGGCCGGCGGGCAATCCCGAGACCGGTTACCTGGATGTTGACGGAAGCCCTACGAAGACACTTATATTAAATATGCGAAGGTCGGGTGAATCGGGTGAATACTGGAAATACAACTTTGGAAAAAGGAGCAGCGAAGAACTGTATTACCTGGGGAATGATCGTGATTGCATGAATAACCTCGCTAATGATGCCGGGTACAACAACCTGAAGAGAAGGCTTAACGAAAGGCTTTATAATGAGCTTCTCGTGGAGGGCGATCCAAGGGCCTTCGGTAAAGGAGATGTCTTTGACGCCTATCCCTATGCCGAGGACAAACATCGTGATTTTTACACTAAGTTCAGGAAAGGAGAAATTAAGAGGGCTGACGCAGGCTGGGTGGATTCAACCGACTTTGAGACTGATATCTTTTAGAAGAACTTTCAGGTCGTTAAAGCTCTTCAGGGGATGTACTCCTGGCGGGTAAGCCTCCTCAGCTAAAACCGACATTCCGCCCGCAACAAGTATTGTAGTCGCGCCTGTTGAAGCCCTTAGCTCCCGCAGGTAAGCCAGGGGATCATCAATTCCAAGTCCTGAAAGAGTTGAAGTGATTGCAAAATCGGGCTTCCATTTCTGAACAGCTTCCCTGATTGCTTTAAGTGGCGTAGCCTGACCAAGATATAGTACTGAATGCCCGGCCCTTGCTACAAGGTATTCGCAATACAGGAGACCAAGTTCATGGAGCTCTCCCTCGGGAAGGAAAAGCATGAATTTGCTTTCATCAGCTGAATTGTTATGAAAAACAGAATCTGAGGCAGCGAGGAGTCGTTTCCGGAAAACGCCTGTGATAAAATGCTCGGTGGCAATACTGACAGAACCTGTATGCCACATTATGCCAACACGCTCAAGAAAAGGGAAAACAACCTGTTCAAAGACATGCTCCACACCCCTGGAAACAATCGATTTCAGGAGAATCTCATTTACAGAACGCTCATCCATTTTGTTCATTGACAGCAGGAGAGAGGATATTGTTTCATCGTTTTCCAGTTCTGAATTCTTAATATGAGCCACTCTTTCAGCTATTTCAGCATCGGGAAGGGTGGCAACAACTGATATTTTTGAACCGTTCCTGTACAGCAAAGAAATATTTATAAGCCTCAGCAGTGACTCGCCTGTATACCATCGCCGGCCTGTTTCAGTGAGTTCCGGTTTAAGAATGCCGTAACGCCTTTCCCAGATGCGTATCGTATCGGATTTTATTCCGGTGAGCCTTTCGAGATCGTTGAGAGTATAGCGTTCCATGTGATGCCTGGTATTTGGATCCATATTATAAAGGTAGGGAAAATCAGGTAAAAAAAAGAGGGGCCTGAGCCCCTCCTTCATTCTCACCGGGTTGTTATTTTGCCGGCAGGAGAACTTTGTCTATGACATGTATAACTCCGTTTGAACCCTGAACATCTGTGAATACGATTTTCGAATTCGTGTTTATTGCAGGAACAGGAGTGAGAGATATGTTGATTGAACCATTAAGAGTCGGTACGCTTCCTGCGCTGAGCGAACTTGACCTGACGTTCCCGCTTACAACATGGTATGTAAGGATCGGTATTAGCTGTGCTGCGGTAAGATCAGCGACCCCGGAGATGCCAAGCTGTGTAAACAGGGCCTGGAAAGCAGCATTTGTCGGTGCAAAAATTGTAAAAGGGCCTGAACCGTTAAGCGTCTCAACAAGGCCTGCTTTCACTACAGCCTGAACAAGGATGCTGAAGTTCGGGTTAGCAAGCGCCAGATCTACTACTGACGGAGGCAGGAGAACCTTGTCGATTACATGTATTACACCATTCTTAACATCCACGTCAGCAGTTGTAACCTTGGATGAACTGTTTATTGTAACACCCGACATTTTGTCAATCTTCAGACTTAGGAAACTGTTCTGCGACGGACTGATTGTATTGTAGTAACCCTCTGTTATCATTGCAGCCTTTTTCTCTTCGCCCAGTACATGATAAAGAAGTATCGGTGTCAAAGCCTCAGCAGAAAGGTCGGCAATTCCGCTCACTCCAAGCTGGCTGAAAAGCTGACTGAAAGCTGCATTCGTGGGAGCGAAAACAGTGAAGTTGCCTTCCCCGCTCAGGGCACTTACAAGATTGGCTTTTGTGAGAGCCTGTACAAGGGTCGAAAAGTTGGGGTCCGAAACTGCATATTCTGCAATCGACATGTCAGATGCTGATTTCATTTCATCATCTTCCTTTTCGCAAGAAGTGAAAAATACCAAGGCTGCTATCGCTGCCATTCCTGTTATTAAATTTCTCTTTTTCATGATTTCTGTTTTTTAAGTTATTGATTCGTTTTGATGAATAAACATAGGCTGAAGATATTTTGTTCGCTTTTTATTTATTTTTTGCGGTCATTAATTTATTTTTATACAATTTTAGTAATCTTATTTCATTTATTTATAGTTTATTAAATGCTATATGTTAAAATATGTTAAATTTTATATTTGTCCGTATTATTAATATTTTTTCAGGTCATTAATTAATTCTCAAGGCACGCAAGACTGTATCATATTACTGTTGCAGCAACTTGCCGGCAATCTTATCACCTCCGTATTCAAATAAGGATTGCAGATGTTTTATCACCTTGCATGCCATGTTACAGGGGTGCAGGTGCTTAACCTTTTCAGTCAAAGGATTAAATATCACAGTAGTATACGCCACCTATTGCAGGAAAGAATTATTTTTCTACATTTGGTAAAATTTATACTCTGAACTAAACCAATAACCTATGAGAAAACTTCTATCTTTTATTTCTGCGATCTCTATCACGGCGAGTCTTTCCGCCGGAGGCCTGGTGACAAATACCAACCAGAGTGCATCATGGGTGCGCATGCCTTCAAGGAATGCTTCAGTGAACATAGATGCTGTATACTATAATCCGGCAGGATTGATGAAACTGAACAACGGACTGCATTTGTCAGTTTCAAACCAGTCTATATTCCAGACAAGGACAATCAAGAACTGGTATGAAGGTCCGGGAAATGCCTACGGCCTGAACGACCATGTTTATGAAGGAACTGTTACTGCCATTGCCTTCCCTGACATATACGCAGTATACAAGCTCGACAAGTTTGCATTCTCGTTAGGCTTTGAACCTGTAGGTGGCGGAGGCGGGGCAGAGTACGAAAGAGGTCTCCCCTCATTTGAAATGAGCCCTTCAGACCTCGTTCCTTCCCTTAAGAGCCAGGGTGCACAGGCCTACAGGCTTGATGCCTACTTCAAGGGAAGTTCCACATTCCTGGGTCTCCAGGGAGCCGTTTCATACAAGGTCAACGACTGGCTTTCGGTTGCTGCAGGCTTAAGATACGTAACAGCCAAGAACACTTATGAGGGTCACCTCAAGGATGTAGAGGTCTATATGCCTGGTGATAACTGGATACGTGCAGATGTTATCCTTGGCGGAGCTGCAACAACCTACACGACTGCTGCGGGAGGTTCAACCCAGCTTGTTGCGGCAGGTGCCGGAGCGCTGACTTTTGCCCAGGCCCAGACTGCCGGATATATCAGCCCTACTCAGCGGGCCCAGTTTGAGGCTGCCCTCGTTGCAGTAGGTTATCCTGCCGCAACACCTATAGCACAGGCCGATCTTATTTACAAGGGAACTGCCGTGAAATACACCCAGAGCGCAACCCTCCTTGGCGACCAGACTGCCGATGTGGAACAGAACGGTTCGGGCATAGCACCCATTTTCAGTGTTAACATCTCTCCTTCTGAAAATCTGAACATCGCGGTGAAATACGAAATGGCAACAAAACTTGAACTTGAAAACTCAACCACAGAAGATCTTCTGATAGGCTACGAAGCCGACGGAACACCGATAACGATGTTCCCCGACGGGGCGCTTACCCGCAATGATATGCCTGCAACCCTTACACTCGGAATCAATTATAAAGCCAGCGATGCCATCACACTGGCAGCAGGTGCTAATTACTACTTTGACAAGGCTGCTGATTACGGCAAGAAGACCGATCATGACATCAACTCCTCAACTCCTGCGATTCCGATTGCAAACAGCGAGATCATAGATCACAACGGCCTTTCAATCCATGCCGCAATTGAGGGTAAAGTCTCTGACAAGTTCCTGCTCAGCTGCGGTTACGTATGGGCTAACAAGGGTGTCAATGATAAATACCAGAGCGACCTGTCCTATGGCCTTGCAACACAGAGCGTTGGCTTCGGCGGAGCTTACTCATTCACCGAAAAAATACAGCTTAACCTTGGATTAGGTTATACATATTACAAGGATGATGAAAAATACGTAAACCATACACTTGGTTCAACCCTTTACAAACCCCTTGAATCATATGGTAAAAACACCTGGATGATAGGCGTTGGACTCGATTTCAGCTTCTAGCATTTATTTATTTTAAAGGGAGGCCGTCCGCGCAGATGCAGGGCGGCCTTTTTTCTATTTTATCCCCCTGTCGTTAAGGTATTTCAGGTACTCTTTAAGCCTGGGGGCATTAGAAGCCGACAGCTTCCTGTACCAGGCACTTACCCCTGCCCTGTCTGCATTTTCAGATGCAGCATTTATTATATTAAGGTATAACAGACCCTCAATCCCCAGATCCTGTTCATCAATGGGTTCAAGGATTCCCCTGAAAAGTTCAATGTTCTGCACAGGAGAATTGCCTGCCGCTGCAGCAAATGCCTCATCAAGCCTTCTGTTAAGCTCATTGTCGAGGGTTATGCCGTAAATCATGCAACAAACGGGATTGCCACTTGCGCTC
>JALOMK010000372.1 GCA_025455505.1 Bacteroidales bacterium | reverse complement strand
AATATTAGTTTCATCATGCTTCGTCCAAAGCTGCAAAAGTAGTCAAAAATGAGTATCCCTTTTGATCGCTCCTTTATAAATGCTACATTTGGGTATTATTTGCCGCGTCATGTCGCAATTCATTCATTCATTGCCCGATTACCTGCTCCTGGTGCTGCTTGTCGCACCACCGGTACTGCTTGCAGGAATAGCGGCACTTGTACTTGCGGCCCAGAAAAGGAAGATACGCAGGCTTGAGCAGCTTGTTCTGAAAAAGAGTGACGACCTGGCGGCTGAAAGGGAGAAGCGCGAGGCTCTCCTGGCGAATTTCCTTCCCAAGGTCACAGCAGGTGAGATAATGGCCAAGGGAAAGGCAGCAAAGGCCAAGTACAACTTTGTGACTGTTCTGTTTTCAGACATACAGGGTTTCACACAGATTGCAGAGGAGATGAATCCCGAGGTGCTTATCGATGAGCTCGACAAGTTTTTCTTTCACTTCGATTCAGTTGTCGAGAAGTTCGGCATAGAAAAGATCAAGACTATTGGCGATGCCTACATGTGCGCCGGCGGGATACCTGAGAAAAACAGGACTAATCCTGTGGAAGTGATACTGGCGGCTCTCGAGATGCGCACTTACATGGCGGGACTGAAGAATAGTTCAGCGCTGGAAGGGATGAAGTACTGGGATATCAGGATCGGGATTCATACAGGGCCTGTTGTTGCCGGGGTTGTGGGCCAGAAAAAGCTTTCGTTCGACATCTGGGGCGACACCGTGAACACTGCGAGCAGGATGGAATCATCAGGAGAGGGAGGGAAGATAAACATATCGGGGACAACATACGAGTTTGTGAAGGATTTCTTCGATGCTGAATACAGGGGAAGGATGCCTGTGAAGTACAAGGGCGATCTCGAAATGTATTTCGTACAGGGGATAAAGCCTGATCTGTGCGGACCCGACGGCTCGCCGAATGAGAAGTTCCGGACAAGGATGAGGCTGCTCAGGATTCTCGACCTGGAGGAGATGGTTATAAGAATGTTCGAGGAGGATGCCCCGCCCAACCTTTATTTTCACAATGCATCGCTTGTAAGGAATATCTGCAACCAGGTCGACCTTCTGGCAACGGCACAGCAGCTGCCCGAGGAGGATCTCGTGAACCTGAAGAGCGCCGCAGTGTTCCTCCTTGCAGGCTATGTGTCGGACTATTCAAAACCGATGGACGGCGCGCTTATCCTCCTTGAGAAAAAACTGCCCGAATTTGGCTTTTCTCCCGGAAATGTTGAGGCAGCGCGGCAGCTAATTGAGAATTCATTCACCGACAGGCATTTTTCACTTTCGGACATGATATTGCACGACGCCCGCTACGATTACCTGGGCAGGGTCGATTATATCCGTCTCACCGACAAACTGTTCAGGGAAATGTCGGAATTCGGGTGGAAATGCGACAGGAAAGCCTGGCTTGAGATACAGAGGAAATTCCTTGCGGAGCATGATTTCCTCACCGACACTGCAAAAATGCTCAGGAGTGTGCCTGCAGATGAACAGGTGAAAGCCCTTTCGGTATATGAATCATAGCAGATTTAGCCTCAAATACTTCAGGGATCGGTTTTAAAAATGTACTTTTACCGGCTGAAAAAATACCCTTTATATGGAAACGCCTGACTGGAAAAACCTGCCGTTCGGATACATGAAGACAGACTATAACATCCGTTGTCATTACAGGAACGGCAAGTGGGGTGAACTTGAGATTTCTTCCTCGGAATACATTGATATTCATATAGCTGCAACGGGACTGCATTACGGGCAGGAGGCCTTTGAGGGTCTCAAGGCCTACATGGGGAAAGACGGAAGGGTAAGGCTTTTCCGCTGGGAGGAAAATGCAAAGCGGCTTATTCTCTCCGCAGGCGGGATTATAATGGCTCCCTTTCCCTATGAGCTCTTTAAGGAAGCCCTTTACAAGGTTGTTGAACTGAACAGGAGGTTTGTCCCGCCCTACGGCTCAGGTGCCTCACTCTATATCCGCCCGCTTCTTTACGGCAGTGGTGCCGAAGTGGGAGTGAAGCCCGCGTCTGAATATACGTTTATTGTATTTGTTACACCGGTAGGTCCTTATTTCAAGGGAGGAGTGAAACCTGTTGACATGCTTATCTGCCGCGATATCGACAGGGCGGCGCCGAAGGGAACGGGGATATACAAGGTCGGGGGCAACTATGCTGCAAGCATGAGGGCAATCATTGCCGCCCGCGACGGGGGATATGCAAATACTATCTTCCTCGATGCAAAGGAGAAGAAGTATATAGATGAGTGCGGACCTGCGAACTTCTTCGGGATAAGGGACAATACATATGTAACCCCGAAGTCGGAGTCGATACTGAATTCGATAACAAATATGAGCCTTCTCGACATTGCAGCGAGTCTTGGCATGAAGACCGAACGCAGGCCGGTGCCTGTTGAGGAGCTGGGAATGTTCGAAGAGACCGGGGCCTGCGGAACTGCAGCCGTTATCAGCCCGATAAGGAAGATAGTTGACCCGGATAAGAA
>JALOMK010000097.1 GCA_025455505.1 Bacteroidales bacterium | reverse complement strand
TTGCTGCCAAGGTTTCGGGCGTGCTCACTATAAATATGGTGCAGGATATGATGGGATCGTTCATCAGCACCCTTGGCAGCATAGTGATAGCCGCTTTCTCAATTTCATTCATAACATTCTTCTTTCTGAAGGACCAGCAGTTGTTCTTTGAATCGATACTCATGTGGGTTCCTGACAAGTATACGGACAATGTCACAAGGGCCCTGTTTTCAATAAAGAAGCTTCTCACGAGATATTTCATCGGGATAATGATACAAAGTACCTGCATAATGATCCTCATCACGATCGGCATGACAATAATCGGCATTGATTTCAGGCAGGCTGTTGTTATGGGGCTCATACTCGGGATTATAAACGTTAGTCCGTATGTGGGGCCATGGCTCGGGCTTTTCATTGCAATCATAATGGGGGTGGCATCGCATATACATCTTGACATTAACACGGTTGTGATCCCCCTTGTGACCTATATGATAATAGTTGAAGCAATTACACATCTCATCGATAATGTTGTATTCCAGCCAGTTATTTTTTCAAACAGCGTAAGGGCTCATCCACTGGAGATCTTCATCGTGGTCCTTGCCGCCGGTTTTGCTGCTGGAATTCCGGGGATGATACTCGGCATACCTGCCTACACGGTCCTGAGGGTCTTTGCCAGGGAGTTCTTTTATAATTTCAAGGCAGTGCAGAAGATCACTTCGCAGCTCTCACCCGAAAAGTTAGGGGTGAGCGACAGCAAGCTTGGGATTAAGAGTGATGAGCCGGCCGATGAGGCAGATGCATAACAACGGAACAAAAGAGCCTGAAATGAAAAACCTGAAGGGATATTTTCTTTCAATTCTGAATTTCTACCTCGAAGGCTTCAGGGGCATGTCGTGGTGGGGAAGGAGGGTATGGCTGATCATTGTAATCAAGCTGTTCATAATGTTTGCAATACTTAAGATATTTTTCTTCCCCGACATACTGAAAGAAAAATTCAGCGACGACAGGGAAAGAAGCGACTATGTCATTGAACAACTAACAAATACACCTTCAGGTCATGATTGAAAATGCAGATCCCTCCCTTGTTGACTGGTCGAGGGCCCAGTTCGCGCTAACAGCCATCTACCACTGGATCTTTGTTCCGCTGACGCTAGGATTGTCATTCATACTTGCAATTATGGAGACAATATACGTCAAGACCGGGAATGAGGAATGGAAAAGCCATGTTAAGTTCTGGATGACACTCTTCGGGATAAATTTTGCAATCGGAGTTGCAACAGGCATCATTCTGGAGTTCGAGTTCGGTACAAACTGGTCGAATTATTCATGGTTCGTGGGAGATATTTTCGGAGCTCCGCTTGCAATTGAAGGAATTCTGGCCTTCTTCCTTGAATCGACATTCATTGCTGTAATGTTCTTCGGCTGGAACAAAGTGAGCAGGAAAGTGCATCTCTTATCGACCTGGCTTGTCGCTTTCGGTTCAAACCTGTCGGCACTGTGGATCCTGGTTGCCAACGGCTGGATGCAGAATCCGGTCGGGATGGTATTCAATCCCGAAACTGCCCGCAATGAAATGGTCAGTTTCTGGGCCGTTCTTTTCAACCAGGCAGCGGTTGACAAGTTCCTTCACACAATATCGTCGAGCTATGTCCTGGCAGCAGTATTTGTTCTTAGTATTAGTTCCTGGTTCCTAATCCGCCGGAGGCATGAACTTATGGCTCAGAGGAGCATTCTTGTCGCAGGCGTTTTCGGCATTCTGGCATCTGTAATGACGGCATACACAGGCGATGAGTCGGCCAGGACAGTGTCGAGGGTACAGCCTCTTAAATTTGCTGCAATGGAGGCTCTGACGGAAGGGAAATCCGACGCCGGCCTCATAGCCTTCGGGCTGCTGAGGGAAAGCGATGAGAAGATCGGCGACAGGGTGATGCCGGAGTTCATCTTCAGGATTGAGATACCCGGGCTGTTGTCAGTTCTTACCGGCGGAGACAGGGATGTCTATGTTCCGGGCATAAAGGATCATGTCAATGGAAACATGTCAAAAGGCATAATGTCGGTGCCCGAGAAGGCGGAACGCGGCCGTTTTGCAAAGGGTGTACTGACCGATTACAAGAGGGCAAGGATGACAGGAGACACCACTCAGCTGAATGCAATTAAGAAAATATTCGCCGACAAAGAGTTCCAGGAAGATTATTTCAGGTATTTCGGATACTCGGCTATTGATAAGCCGGAGGAGGCAATACCCAATATTGCGGTATCATTCTACTCTTTCCATATAATGGTAATGCTCGGCTTCTTCTTTATGCTTCTTTTCGGGCTTGCTCTCTTTTATCTTTTCCGCGGGACTCTTCAGGGGAAACGCTGGTTCCTTTGGATACTTCTCCTTTCGCTCCCCCTCCCGTACATTTCGAGCCAGCTTGGCTGGATACTGGCCGAAATGGGAAGGCAGCCATGGATTATTCAGGACCTGATGCATGTGGACCAGGGAGTGTCGCAGATCACGTCAGGATCGGTACTTACTACTTTCATCCTTTTCGCGCTGCTCTTTACAGTGCTGCTTATTTCAGAAATTTCAATAATGATCAGGCAGATAAAGGCCGGTCCAAAACATTAAGAGGATATAAATATGACAACAATGGTTTCACATCTTTTCCTGCAGCACTACTGGTGGTTTATAGTTTCTCTTCTCGCCGGCCTGCTTGTTTTCCTTCTTTTTGTCCAGGGCGGACAGTCGTTTGTTTTCTCACTGCCGCGCACGGCTCTTCAAAAAACAATGATAGTCAATGCTATGGGAAGAAAATGGGAGTTTACATTCACTACCCTTGTGACATTCGGCGGAGCCTTCTTTGCATCTTTCCCTCTTTTCTATGCAACAAGCTTCGGAGGGGCCTACTGGGTATGGATAGCAATTCTTTTCTGTTTCGTAATACAGGCAGTTGCCTATGAGTACAGGTCGAAACCCGGGAATATTTACGGGCAGAACACTTTTGATGCCTTCCTCTTCATAAACGGATCGCTGGGGCCGCTTTTGCTCGGTATTGCGGTGGCAACATTTTTTACAGGTTCGAACTTTACTCTCAACAGGATGAACCAGGTCCGATGGGATACATCATGGTACGGCCTGGAAGCCGTTCTCAGCGTCAGGAACCTCTCTCTCGGGCTGGCAGTGCTCTTCCTGGCAAGGGTGAACGGGCTCCTCTTCATTATCAAATCGATAGGGGATGAGGATATTATCTCACAGTCAAGGAAAGCACTTATCGTAAATTCTGTGCTTTTCCTTGTTCCATTCCTTTATTTTGTTGTAAGCCTGCTTGTTTCGCCTGGCTTTGCTGTTGACCGTTCAACAGGGATCGTTGCCGTGGAGGAGTTTAAGTATCTTCATAATTTTCTTGAAATGCCTCTTGTTTTGCTTTTATTCCTGGCAGGAGTTATCGGGGTTCTTTACGGCATTGGTGCCACATTGCTGGCCCGCGCGAGGGGAGGTATCTGGTTCTCCGGAACAGGAACGGTTCTTGCCGTGCTTGCACTCTTCCTTGTCGCAGGATACAATGGCACGTCATTTTATCCTTCCCTGAGCGACCTGCAGAGTTCGCTCACAATTTACAACTCTTCATCAAGCAGCTTCACCCTCAGGAATATGATGTACGTGTCTTTTATTATTCCCCTTGTACTGGCTTACATCTGGTATGCATGGAAGGCACTGACCGCAAAGAAGATCACACAGGACGAGATGAGCTCCGAAGATCATGTCTATTAATAAAAATAGTTACTGAAAATGTATACAGCCGAAATACTGCAATACCTCATCTGGCCCGCATTCATAGCCCTCAGCTGGTTTGCCGTCAGGTTTGCGCTGTCAGCCTGGGAAAAGAAACAGGGACAGGAAGACTGATTGAACTGACCCGGGCATTGCCTCAGAACAGCAGCGCTGCCAGCGACGATGCAATGTAAATGGGTATTATAAGGGGAGCCGCACCGGCACCTCCCGCTATAAGTACTATAATTACAAGCAGCACAAGTAAATACCTGCCTTCGTTTCCCCTGAGCTTAAGAGTTTTTATCTTTAGCGAAAGGAGAGGTATCCTGCTTACCATCAGCAGAGAAAGCATTACAGTAAGAGCAGCCAGGAACAAGGGCGACCCGAGAAGGGCAGATGACAGGCTGCCGCCTGAATACTCAGCTCCCAGGACAAGCGATATCACTGCAATTGCATTTGCAGGAGTGGGCAGGCCCCTGAAAGAAGTGGACTGGGTGGTGTCGAGATTAAAAACAGCCAGCCTAAGTGCGGCACAAACCGGCATGAGAGCAGTTGAAAGAAGCATCATTTTCATTGCCGGTCCTTCACCCATGGCAGATGCAAACAGTCCACCGGGACCAGAGAGGCCTCCTTTCATGTGAACAAATATTATTAGGGCAGGGGCCACTCCGAAACTTACAAGGTCAGCCAGGCTATCGAGTTCCTTGCCTACATCGGAATAGGCCTTCAGCGACCTCGCAGCAAAACCGTCGGAGAAATCGAACACCATGGCGGCAATAATCAGCCATGAAGCTTCAGCTGTATTGCCCGAGGCTGCCAGGATGATTGCAAAAAATCCTGAGACCAGGTTCAGGGACGTCAGGAAGTTCGGGATGTATTTTACCATTGTTAATCTTCAAGCAAAGAGAGGGATGTAAAATTAAGAAAATCTTGTCTCTTTTATTAGATTTGCATTATTAATCAGATTGCTGATGGTTGATTTTACAAATATTAAGATAGCAGTGGATTTTGACGGCACAATTGTTGAGCACGAATACCCGGCCATAGGCAAGGAAAAGCTCTTTGCCTTCAGGACACTGAAAGAACTCGAGAAAATGGGCGCCAGGCTTATTCTCTGGACCTTTCGAAGCGGGAGGGAGCTTGACGAGGCAGTTGAATACTGCAGGAAGAACGGGATCGAATTCTATGCCGTCAACAAGAACTATCCCGAGGAAGTGTATGATGAAACAGTAAGCAGGAAGATTGATGCAGATATCTTTATCGACGACAGGAATGTAGGAGGTTTCCCGGGCTGGAGCGAGATATGGCAGATGCTCAACCCCTATGAACTTCACGAAATGGAGGCGGAAAAGCGCATTGCCGCTGCCCGCAGGAATATATTCCGCCGAATGTTCGGAACCAAAAGCAACCAGGATGAGCCCAGGTAAAATGAGCTGCATTGTTTCACAGGCACTGGCCTTTGCGTTGCTGGGCGTATTCTCCTGTTCGGGAAGTAAAGACCAGAATGTCGCTAAAGTTGCATCGACATCATCACCTGCCGACACAATAAAGCTTATAAGGATAAACTCCCCGGGCGAAAAGGGATTTTACAGGACAGGCCAGCAAATAGAAATAGCCGTCTCCCCGGTCATGAAAAGCCGTGTTCCCGATTCGGTAGTATTTTCATACAACGGAAAACGGGTTGCAACAGTAGTGTCGGAGCCCTGGAAATATACTATTGCTCCTGAACTCATATCAATGACAGGCAAGAGGTCAGTAAAGGCAACTGCCTGGAAGGAAGGCAGGTCTCAGTCAGTCACCCGCTTTGTCGAAGTCCTCTCCGATATCATTCCGGCTCGGAAGGGTTACAGGGTTGTACACTCTTATCCTCACAGCCGCGATGCATTTACCCAGGGCCTTGTTTTTGACAAGGGACTGCTGTATGAAGGAACCGGGCAGGAGACCGGATCGAGCCTGAGGGAGGTAGAACTCACTTCAGGGAAAGTTCTGAGGCAGCACAATCTTGAATCATCTCTCTTCGGAGAGGGAATTGCACTGCTGGGCGACAGGATCTTCCAGGTGACATGGCAGAACAAGGTCGGCTTTGTCTATGACAAGGCTACATTCAGGGTACTAAAAAAGATCTACTATCCCACACAGGGGTGGGGCCTGACTACAGTAAACGGCAGCATTGTGATGGGCGATGGCAGCAATGTACTCTATTTTTATGAACCTGAAATGTTTACGGTAATTTCAAGGATTGAAGTATACGATAACGAAGGACCTGTAAGCTCACTCAACGAGCTCGAATATATTAACGGGGAGATATGGGCGAACATCTGGATGAAGGACCTTATTGCCAGGATAGATCCTTCAAGCGGAAGGGTCCTGTCCTATGTCGACCTGAAAGGACTTCTTCCCGACAGGGAACGAAATGCCGACACTGATGTCCTGAATGGCATTGCATGGGACCCTGAAGGGAAAAAGATCTATGTTACAGGCAAAAAGTGGCCTCTGCTTTTTGAGATAAGCGTCATTGAATGATACCCTTGCCGTAAATAACTGTTATAGCCCCGGGTATTACAGTGAACTCGGCAGGCGTATGGCCGAGTGACTCGCCGTCAGCTTCAACCCAAAGTGTTGAGTCTGATGAAACACTCAGCCTAGTGCACCTGTGTCCCTCAATTCCCGGATGGCTGTAAATGGCACCGTTATAAAGAAGCTTCAGACTCTTTATTATTTCAAACTTGCTGACATCGCGTATTATTGTCAGATCGAGCAGGCCGTCATCCGGGATTGCATCAGGGGTCTGTCGCATTCCTCCTCCGCAATATTTGCCATTGCCGGCATTCAGGGAAAAAATCCTTAGCTTCCTTGAAATGCCGTCTATTGTTATTTCGGCGTCAGTGTTTCTGTATGAGAGCAGGCTCATCAACAGGTTGTAGAAGTAAATGAGCTTTCCACCCCGTCCCCTGTCCTTCTGGTGGTTTGTCCGGCGTACCACAACCGATTCAAATCCCAGCCCGGCAATGTTTATAAAATACCTTTCCGCACTGTCCCTGCCGTTGTGATACCTGACATGCCCGGCATCATGCTTCATTACATTTCCTTCAGCAATTATGTCAATCGCCTTCTCATGATCGAGGGGGATTCCCAGCATCCTTCCCCAGTCGTTGCCTGTGCCAACCGGTATCAATCCCATGGTGACGTCTCCCGGGCTGCAGTTGCGGTTAGTCATTATGCCATTCAGTACCTCATTGAGTGTCCCGTCGCCACCGACTGTAATCAGGTGCCTGTATCCTGCCCCTATCGCTTCCCTTGCATATGAAGTTGCATCCCCTTTGCCGGTTGTGAACTTCACAGTGTAAAGTATGCCCTTTTCCGAAAGCCTCGATGATATCATCTTCCACTCCCTGACACCTTTTCTGTTACCCGCATTTGGGTTGACTATCACAAGCCACTTCGGGCCAGGGGCTGACTGTTCTGCCATAAAGAAAGTTTTGAATTACAAATATGTGAATAATATCAACACATGGCATTAGTGACAATAATTAATCTAATCAACATAATATCAAGTTATTGCATTTTATCCCGCAGGCAAAGCATGTTAATAAAATGTTGAAAACCGTAAAAAAAATGTTTACAATTACATCTTTGGCCTCCGGCAGGGGTGGACCATAAAAGAGTAAATTTGAAACTCGAAATCAGGGTTAATTAATACTATTAATATCGATGGGACGGATCATAGCTATAGCAAATCAGAAGGGCGGGGTAGGCAAGACGACAACTGCAATAAATCTCGCAGCCAGCCTGGCTGCGCTTGAAAAGAAGGTTCTGATTGTCGACGGTGATCCCCAGGCCAATGCCACTTCAGGCATAGGCATTGATACCCGGCAGATCAGGAGTACTGTATACGACTGCCTGATCGACGGCAAGGAGCCGGGTGAAGCAATGCTGGGATGCGGCGTTGCAAACCTGCTTGTACTTCCATCGAACATTGACCTTGTAGGCGCCGAAATAGAGATGCTCGAGAGGCCTGAGAGGGAAAAGATACTGAAGAATGTGCTCGCAAAGGTGCGGGATGATTTTGACTATATTTTCATCGACTGTTCTCCATCGCTTGGGCTTCTTACCGTAAATGCACTTACT
>JALOMK010000096.1 GCA_025455505.1 Bacteroidales bacterium | reverse complement strand
GAATTTATCGGGAATCTTTATTCCGGTGAACAAGCACGGCAGCCAGAGCCGTGAAGCCGCCAGGCTCACTGAGGAAGCCTATGCATCCGACAGCCAGATTCTCTATTTTCCGGCCGGATTATGCTCAAGGAAGCAGAAAGGAGTGATCTGCGACCTTGAGTGGCATAAAAACTTCATTTCCAAAGCTGTAAGACATAAGCGCGACATAATACCCGCTTTCATTTCGGGAAGGAACTCGGACTTTTTCTACAGGCTTGCAAACATCCGGAAGTTCCTGCGGATAAAGGCTAATATTGAAATGCTCTACCTTGCGGATGAAATGTTCAGGCAAAAGGATAAAAAGATCGATCTCGTATTCGGCGAAAAGATAGGATGGGAGACCTTTGACAGGAGCCGGAAACCTGAAGAATGGGCACAGTGGGTCAGGGAAAAATGCTATAGCCTCGAATTAAAAAAATAAGTAACTTGCATGCTGCTTTTCAGCAAGGTAAGCTGAGACCTGCTTTACGCCAGAAATGCCTATGAAACCCATCGTTGACCAGCTCCCCAAGGATCAGATAATAGCAGAGCTTACACCGGGCAAGCTCCTGCGCAGGACAAACAACGGGAACAACGAGGTATATATCTTCGACAATTCCGATTCACCTGCCCTGATGCACGAAGTGGGACGCATACGTGAGATAACCTTCAGGCACGCAGGAGGCGGAACGGGTAAGGACATCGATATAGACGAGTTCGACACTGCTGCCGTGAACCCGCAGAAACAGCTGATAGTATGGGACCCTGAGCATCTCGAGATAATCGGGGGCTACAGGTTTTATTTCCCCGAAAAAGGGTGCCAGGACTGCAACATCTCCTACCTTGCATCGTCAACCTACTTTAATTTCTCGGATAAATTCCTTTCGAAATATTTCCCTCACCTGATGGAACTTGGCCGCTCATTCGTACACCCCGATTACCAGTCGGCAGCCAAGGGAAGGAAAAGCCTCTATGCCCTCGACAACCTGTGGGACGGCCTCGGCGCCATAATTATCGACAATCACCATCTCAAGTATCTCTTTGGGAAAGTGACGATGTACCCTCACTTCAATCAGAAGGCAAGGGATATGATACTCTACTTCCTGAAAAGGCATTTTAACGACCCCGACGACCTTGTGGTGCCGAAGGAGCCCGCGAAGATCGACATCCATGCCGAGGAGATGCGCAGGATTTTCAGGGGCTGGAGATACAAGGAAAACTACAAGATACTGTCAAGAGAGGTTCGAAACCTGAATGAAAACATCCCTCCCCTTATAAACGCCTACATGAACCTTTCGCCAACGATGAGGACCTTCGGAACCTTCATCAATCACAAGTTCGGGGATGTTGAGGAGACAGGCATAATGATAACCCTTCGCGACATCTATGTCGAGAAGATAAACAGGCACCTCTCATCGTACAAGAAGGATTTCGAACTGAGGTGGTTCTCACGCGACCGTCAGTAAGCTCTGAGGTTCCTTCCTTCAATATAGTTTACAAAGGACTGGTTGACTACCTTGTTCCCTCCAGGTGTCGGGTAATTGCCTGTGAAATACCAGTCGCCCCTGTGACCGGGGCACGCTTCATGCAGCCCTTCGATTGACTGGAATACTATCTCCACCTCAGATTTAACATCATCCGATCGAAGCATCGAAGATATTTTGGCTGATACTTCACGCGGCGAAAAGCTGCAGTAAACCTGGCGCACCACATTCTTCATCCCGCTCACAGGCTTTCGAAGCTCCCCAAGGGCTTCCTCGTATACGTTCTGAATTACATCCTCCATGTTCCTGTCGCGCAGAAGCCCGATGGCTGCCTTAAAGGCAATGAAATCGCCAAGTTTTGCCATGTCAATTCCATAGCAGTCGGGGTACCTTATCTGGGGAGATGATGACACAACAACTATCTTCTTCGGATCAAGCCTGTCGAGGATCCTGATTATACTTTTCCGCAGGGTTGTGCCCCGCACTATTGAGTCATCGATAACAACAAGATTGTCGACACCCCTCCTTATCACTCCGTATGTAACATCATAGACATGTCCCACAAGATCATCGCGGCTGCTGTCCTCGGTAATGAAGGTCCTCAGCTTTGCATCCTTCACTGCTATCTTTTCAACCCTGGGCCTCCTGTTTATTATCTTCTCCAGCGCCTCCTGGCTGAGTGAGGCCATTTTTTTCGAAATTTCAGCTGTCTTCGACTGGTTCAGGTAATCCTCCACTCCCTTTATAAGGCCGTAGAAGGCGCTTTCTGCCGTGTTCGGAATGTAAGAGAAAACAGTATTGTCGAGATCGTAGCCAACAGCCTCCAGCACCGGTCTGGTAAGAAGCTCTCCGAGTTTTTTCCGTTCCCTGTATATATCCTTGTCAGTTCCCCTTGAAAAATAAATACGTTCAAAGGAGCACTTGCTTTCAGCCGCGGCCTCCCTGAGCTGAACAAGGCTAATCTCGCCGGAAGCCTTTACAATAAGGGCCCCTGCAGGCGGAAGCTCGCTGACCTCCGATGTCTTCACGTTGAAGATTGTCTGGATGACGGGCCGTTCGGAGGCAACAACGACAACCTCCTCGTTTATGTAATAGAATGCGGGCCTTATCCCTGCCGGGTCGCGCATGACGAAGGAGTCGCCATGGCCAATCATTCCTGCCATTGCGTAGCCACCGTCCCAGTTGCGGCTTGCCTTTGTGAGTATTGAAACCACGTCGAGATTCTTTTCGATCAGGGGTGAAATGTCCTTCTTTGAGAATCCCTGTTCCTTGAAGCGCCTGAACTGTCGCTCATTCTCCTCGTCGAGCCTATGGCCCACGTTTTCAAGTATTGTAACTGTATCTGAGAAATCAACTGGTGTCTGTCCGAGTTCAATAAGGCTGCCGAAGACTTCTGAAACATTCGTGAGGTTAAAATTCCCGGCCATCACCAGGTTCCTCGATTTCCAGTTGTTCTCGCGGCTCACGGGGTGAACATAGTCGATATTATAGTTGCCGAAGGTGCCGTAGCGCAGGTGGCCGAGGTAAACGTCGCAGGCAAAGGGCACTTTTTCCCTTATGAAATCAGGGTTTTTAAAATCTCCGTGCCGGTCTGTGGCTAGTTTGTTTATGTCTTCGTAAATAAGCGAGAAGATCTCCTTTATGGGGTTTGCCTTGTTTGACCTCTGGCGGAAGATGTAGCGCTGACCCGGGGATAGGTCGAGCTTGATGCCGGCGATGCCGGCGCCGTCCTGGCCCCTGTTGTGCTGCTTCTCCATCATCAGGTACATCTTCTGAAGGCCATAGTTCCAGCTTCCGTATTTTTCAATATAGTATTCAAGCGGCTTTCGGAGTCGTAACATCGCTATGCCGCATTCATGCTTGATCTGGTCGCTCATGGTTAATTTATGTTCAGATCGGGGTAATTAATGAAATCCGGTACTATGTAGGCATCGGGAAATGCCTTTATGATCTGTACGTAATATTTTTTTGCCTCTGCCTTTGTCCTGTAGTCGCCCACTCTTATGTACCAGTAGCCGGGTTCGGCAAAGAGCTGGTACGACACGATATCTTTGAACTTACCGAGGAAGGCCGCCCTGGCCTTTCCCGATTCCTCTCTTGCACTCCTGCCGGAGCTTCCGTATATCTGTATCCTGAAGCCTTCGAGTCCCTGGTGCCCGTTAAGGGCTTCCTGGTTACGGTTATAAAGAATATAACGGCTTATCAGGGTGTCGATCGACGGATTCTGCACTATTGTAAGCTTCCCTGTTCCCGGACTGCCTTCATCCCTTCTGAAAAGATCGGCTGTCTTTACATATGTCTGTGCGCCGGCGCCGGAAAAAGCCATCGTCATCAGTACTGTAAGAAAGAAGAATGTCCTTGTCATCCGGCAAATGTAATAGTATTCATCCCAGGGCCTCGGCAAGCTCATCAGTCATTGCGAGGTTATGGTAAACGTTCTGTATGTCGTCATCATCCTCGAGGGTTTCAACAAGACGCATGACTTTCTTCGCTGCATCGAGGTCGAGTTTCTTGGTGTCGCGCGGGATGCGCTTCAGTCCTGCTTCCTCGGCTTCAATACCCAGGTCACCGAGCTTGCGGCTGACGCTGCCGAAGTCTTCCATGGCGCAGGTCACTGTTACTGTATCCTCGTCCACCTCTATATCCCCGGCACCTGCATCAATCATCTCAAGTTCAAACTCTTCCAGCGAAAACCCGGTATTCCTTATTGTGAAAATTCCCTTCCTGTCGAAAAGAAAGCTCAGTGAACCGTTTGTTCCCAGGCTTCCCCCGTGCTTGTTAAAAGCTGCTCTCACAGCAGCAACCGTGCGGTTGTTATTGTCTGTCAGGCATTCGACGAAAAGGGCTATCCCGTTGGCAGCATAACCCTCGAAGGTTGTTTCGGAGTAGCTCTCGGCATCTGAACCCGCAGCCTTCTTTATTGCCCGTTCAATGTTGTCTTTGGGCATGTTGGCGCCCTTTGCATTTTGAATTGCCAGGCGAAGCCTTGCATTTGCATCAGGATCGGCGCCGCCTTCCTTTGCAGCAATGATTATCTCCTTGATTATCTTTGTAAAGATCTTCCCTCTCCTGGCATCAAGCGCACCTTTCTTCCTCTTGATTGTTGACCATTTACTGTGACCCGACATAAAATAAATGCTTTTTGATCCGAGTGCAAAATTAATTAATTCTTTCAATCATTGAGCATTGTTGCTACTTTTGTCGGTAAGCGGTGTGGGGTATGGGGTGTGGGGTTAATGAAAGTTATCCCTTCAGGAAGAGGGCCGATCCGCCAGCTGGCGTAGAAGGAGCCAGCCGGAAGGCCAGGGGGGGGTAAATACGAGGCGCAAAGGTGTAACGGCATAAAGGCAAAACGGCGGAAGGGCATAAGGGTGGAAGGGCATAAGGGTGGAAGGGCATAAGGGTGGAAGAGTAAAGGCATAAAGGAAATACCTTATTGAAACGAAACAGATCAGATGAAAAGCAAAGTCTATATAGAAACATACGGCTGCCAGATGAATGTAGCCGACAGCGAAGTTGTTGCATCTATACTTAATGACGCAGGATACTCGGCTACTGAAGAAATAGCAGAGGCTGACCTGATCCTGATAAATACATGCTCAATAAGGGATAACGCCGAGCAGCGTATCTGGGGACGACTGAAATCACTGGGTCACCTTAGGAGGAAGAACAAGCAGCTGAAGATCGGCGTAATCGGCTGCATGGCCGAAAGGCTGAAGGAAGACCTTCTCGAAAGGGAAAAACTTGTCGACATTGTTGTCGGACCCGATGCTTACAGGCAGCTGCCGCAGCTTGTTGCCGAAGCCGGATCGGGACACAAGGCAGTGAACGTGCTCCTTTCCCGCGAGGAAACATACGGCGACATATCCCCTGTGCGCCTCGACAAGAACGGAGTTTCCTCCTTTGTTTCAATAATGAGGGGCTGCAACAACATGTGCGCATATTGCGTCGTGCCCTATGTAAGGGGAGCTGAACGCAGCCGCGATCCACACTCTGTTATCAGGGAAGTCACAGAGCTCTTTGAAGCAGGCTACAGGGAGGTAACACTGCTCGGACAAAACGTTGATTCTTACAACTGGAAGGGAGACAACACAGCCCTGGGTTTTCCGGAACTGCTGGAAAGGGTTGCGTCGATAAATCCGCTTCTCAGGGTCAGGTTCTCGACTTCGCATCCGAAGGATATGTCAGATGAACTTCTCAATGCTATGGCCAGGCATGAAAACATCTGCAGGCACATACACCTGCCGGCCCAGAGCGGCAGCACACGAATCCTTAAGCTCATGAACCGCGAATATTCAAGGGAGTGGTACATGGAAAGGGTGGAATCCATTCGGCGTATACTTCCGGGAACAGCAATATCAACCGACATGATCACCGGTTTCTGCACCGAAACCGACGAAGACCACAGGGCCTCGCTCTCGCTCATGGAATGGGCAGGCTTCGACTTTGCATATATGTTCATGTACAGCGAACGGCCCGGTACCAGGGCAGCAAGGAAACTTAAGGATGATGTCCCGGAGAAGGTGAAGGCTGAAAGACTCAGCGAAATGATATCCCTCCAGAACAGGCTCTCCGCGAAGTCTAAAAAAGCCGATATTGGCAGGGTTTTTGAGGTTCTTGCAGAGGGCAGGTCCAAAAGATCCTCCGACTTCCTCTCGGGCAGGACATCGCAGAACAAGGTTGTAGTGTTTCCTGCGGGCGACTTCAAAAAAGGGGATTATGTCAGCGTTTTGATCGAAAGGGCTACCTCGGCGACTCTCCTTGGAACTGTTAAATAGTCTTAAGAATGGGGCTGTAAAGGCGGAATCCCGTATCTTTAAGAGCAATTTTATCGAGATATTATGAAAATCAGTGTTCTTGTTTTAATGTCAGTGCTGCTGCTGACGGCAATGCCTGCAGACGCACAAAAAGCCCCGAAAAAATTCGATATCAGCGGGAGGGTCACCGATGCCTCAGACAGGCCTGTAAGCGGAGCCCTCATAATGATCGACGGACAGAATTCCAACATTGTTACAGATGAGAACGGCATGTACAAAGTCAGGGTCAGCGCCAAAGCCGACTCTATAACAGTTCTTACAATCACCACGGGAGTAAGCTCTGCCGCGATAAATAACCAGACCGAGATAAATTTCAGGCTGAAGGGATCTGCCGGAGGCGGAACAAAGTTCAGCAACCAGGCAGGCCAGAAGGTCGACATAGGCTACGGAACGGTAAATGAGCGGGATGTACTTACGAATGTAAGCACAGTTGACGGGGGGAAATATTCGACATTCAAGGACATTTATGAAGTGCTGAAAGGACAGCCCGGGGTGATGGTAAATGGAAAAAGCATCAAAATCCAGGGAGTTACTTCTTTCCAGATGGGAACCGAACCCCTTTTCGTCGTCGACGGCATGGTAGTTTCATCTGTTGATGGGATAATGCCAAGCCAGATCGACAACATCTCAATACTCAAAGGCGCATCAACGTCTATTTATGGCTCCAGGGGAGCCAACGGAGTTATCCTGATCAACCTTATCAAGGCAAAAAAATGAAAAGACTTGTTTTGCTGACGGTCTTTCTTCTTGCCGCCTGCTGCATGGTCGTGACAGCCCAGAAACAGCAAAAGGTGACTATTGCGGGTGTCGTTCTCGATGCCGACAACAACCCGATTCCGAATGCAATCATCATGATAGATGGTGTCAATACAAGTTCAAAGACAGATACTAAAGGCAACTATAAGGTGAAAACCCGGGCCGACGCTCAAAGAATCGGCGTTTTCACTTTTGGCAGCGGCATTCGCGAGGAGGATATAAAAGGCAGGACCAATATAGATATCCGCTTCAGCACAATTTCGGCAGCCGCAAACACTGGTGATGAAATCCCGCGAAGCGACCAGGGAGTAAACACAGGCTACAGCGTTTCGAAAAGGAAAGATATGACAACTGAGATCAGCGCCATAGATGCAACCGAAAAAAGATATTCATCATACAGGAGCGTGGCAGAGCTTATAGAAAGGGAGGTGGCCGGAGTAAAAGTCACAAACAGCGGGTTTATAATCCAGGATTCAAAGAACCTCCAGGGATCGATTCCTGCCCTGCTGATCCTCGATGGGGTATACGTCGAAAGTTTCAGTGCAATTTCACCAAGGATGGTAAAGTCAGTGGAGGTGCTTAAGGGCACTTCAGCTGCAATTTATGGCTCGAGGGGCTACGGAGGCGCTATCATTGTCACTACCAGGGTCTCAAACGACAACTAACCTTTGTACTCCCCTCCCTGGAGGGGCCGGGGGTGGGTTAATACTAGGCGTAACGGCATAACGGCATAACGGCATAACGACGAAGCGGCATAGCGGCCTAATGGCGCAACGGTGTAATGGCGTAACCTAATAATGCCAAAGGGAAGGTGCAGTGTTGCTTCCCGGGTTCTAAAGAGCTC
>JALOMK010000371.1 GCA_025455505.1 Bacteroidales bacterium | reverse complement strand
CTGCCTGGCTTCCTGCTCCCTTTTTGCCTTCGTCACCTTCCTCGGCTCCCTGACTTTTGCTTCCTTCTTTATCCCCTTTACAGAGTTCTTCCTGAAGAGGCTTCTCTCTGCCTTTTTGGGAGCATTTCTCCTGAAGAGCTGCGCTTCGCAGTTCCCCGACAGCACGGTTAGCATCAGCAGCAGGACAAAAAAGCTTTTAAACATTGACAATGTCATTATTTGCCGGATAATAAATTATAACGCAACTCGTTTAGTTTTAGTCTGTATATATACCTTTACGGCATGAAACAAAAGCTCAGAAAACACATTTCAGTTATAGCGGCGATTGCAGCTGCCCTGTTCATGTTCCCTGCCTGCGAGAATGAAAAAAATGATGTTATCCCCGACGTGTACGTCAATTTTACAATAGACCTCAACGATCCCTTATTCCTCGATCTTAACGGTCTTGGAGGTTCAGCCTATGTCAGCTATTCAACGAATAACATGGGAGCTGCGGCTTCAGGCTACGATGGCAACGGCATAATAATACATGCCGGTCCCGACGGGTTTTATGCATATGACCGCACCTGTCCGCACGACCTCGTGACAAGCGGAACCAGTACCAGGGTCAACGTCGATTTCATGATGGCGGTATGCCCTGTATGCTCTACAAGCTATGCACTTGCAGCGGGAGGAACACCCGCATCCGGCCCTGGCAGGTACCCACTGAAAAACTACAGGACAGCCTTCGACGGGAGGTTTATAACAGTCTGGAACAACTGAGACCGCTGAATCAGTAGCTGTACTAATCAGGTTTAAATAAAGCTTAAAAAGTTTCGACCCGGGAATCAGTACCTGTAGTGCTCTGGTTTGTAAGGCCCTGAAACAGCAACCCCGATATAATCTGCCTGTGAATCGCTAAGCTTTGTGAGCTTCGCTCCAAGCTGATCGAGGTGAAGCCTGGCCACTTCCTCGTCAAGCTCCTTGGAAAGCCTGTAAACCCCTATCTCATAATCCTTGTTCCACAGGTCAATCTGAGCCAGTGTCTGGTTGCTGAAGGAATTGCTCATCACAAATGAAGGATGCCCGGTTGCACAGCCAAGATTAACAAGCCTGCCCTCGGCAAGCATGAAAATCGAATGACCATCAGGAAATTGATATTTATCAACCTGGGGTTTGATATTAATCAATTCTACTCCTGGTGTTGAATTCAGCCTGTCAACCTGTATTTCATTGTCAAAGTGGCCTATATTGCACACGATCGACTGGTCCTTCATTGCCGCCATGTGCTCCACTGTGATAATATCGCGGTTGCCGGTGGCAGTGACAAAAATATTTCCTTCTGCAAGCGAGTCTTCTACTGTTTTAACCTCGAAGCCCTCCATAAGCGCCTGCAGCGCACAGATAGGGTCGATCTCAGTAACTATAACCCTTGCACCGTATGACTTCATCGACCTTGCACAGCCCTTTCCAACGTCTCCGTAACCACATACAACAACAACCTTTCCTGCTATCATAACATCGGTAGCCCGCTTGATGCCGTCGGCAAGCGATTCCCTGCAGCCGTAGAGATTATCGAATTTCGATTTGGTGACTGAATCATTTACATTTATTGCAGGAACAAGAAGTTCGCCGTTCTCCATCATCTGGTAAAGCCTGTGAACTCCTGTTGTAGTTTCCTCTGAGATGCCCTTGAGTTCGCTTACGGTTCGGTGCCACTTCTGAGGATCCGCTGCAAGTATCTCCTTCAGTGTTGAATAAACTATGGCTTCCTCCCTGCTTCCGGCTTTCTTGTCGAGCAGCGAAGGATCCTTCTCTGCCTTGTACCCGAGGTGTACCATGAGTGAAGCATCGCCACCGTCATCGACAATAAGATTCGGTCCTTTCCCGCCGGGGAAAGAAAGAGCCTGCCAGGTGCACCACCAGTATTCCTCCAGTGTTTCTCCCTTCCAGGCAAAAACAGGTATCCCCCGTGCCGCTATAGCTGCAGCGGCATGGTCCTGTGTTGAAAAAATATTACAGCTTGCCCAGCGCACGTCAGCTCCAAGTTCCGCGAGAGTCTCGATCAGCACAGCAGTCTGGATTGTCATATGGAGCGACCCGGTTATGCGGGCTCCCTTCAAAGGCTGGCTGGCATAATACTTCTTTCGTATCGCAAGCAGGCCCGGCATTTCCTTCTCGGCGATCTCGATCTCCTTCCTTCCGAATCCGGCAAGTGAAATATCCTTCACTTTATAATCAACAGTATCAGTCATTACATTCATTATTATCTGATTTTAAGAGCACAAAGGTAATACAATTATATTATTTGCGTGCAAAAAGTTCATGCACCTTCAGCATATCTTCCTTCATCTGCAAGGCAAGCTGATCTGTGTTTTCAAACCTTATCTCATCCCTGAGCCTGGCGTGGAAACTGACAGTAATCTCCTTTCCATAGATATCTCCGTTGAAATCAAAAATATATACTTCAAGGCTTCTGGGCCTGTTGTCGGTATTTACAGTAGGATTCGTTCCTATGCTCATCATGCCGGCAAAACGTTTTCCTTCAAGAATAACCTCAACGCCA
>JALOMK010000095.1 GCA_025455505.1 Bacteroidales bacterium | reverse complement strand
TACCAGGACCAATTAACATTAATAACAAAATAATAACTTCATTGTTCTGTTATTAAAATGGAAAGCCACAGCCGGGAAAACAATGTTGATAAACTGTAAATATCAAACTGAATAAGTTATGAATATGTTTAAACGGACCTCCTTTCAGTTTTTTTTCACATTTAAACCGGTTTATTCAACTGTTTTTCATTACAGGAGGACGTGCTTATTAACCGGATATAAACCTTGGATATAAATTTTTTAATTCACAAACTGCATCCTTCAGCATATATAAACAAATGTTAATTATTTGCATAAATACCTGATTATCAAAATTGGTATGTTTTTTGACCTGTTAATATGTTGTTCAATTACATCAATTCGTTAAAAATGCAATCAAATGCAGAAAATTATTTCAACGTAATTAACAGGATATAATAAGCACAATCAGAGATTTAAAATTCAATTTCAATTTAATATAATGTAACTTAATGATTGTTGAAAACCTTCGGAATTGCTTCAGTTCCCGGTCTCATAAACTGGTAAACGACCCGGAAAAAGGAACATATAATTGTGAGGAATGCATATTGAAGCGGGTAATATTAATGTAAATCATACCAATCATTAAGGAAAGGTGAGTGATAATCGCCGATAAGTTTATAAGTTTGAATATTTATTGCATGAAATGGGTAAGGACAGATCAGAAAATACTGTTGAAAAGATACTAAGACTGAAGAAGGAAAAGAATGCAATAATCCTTGCTCACTATTATCAGACCGGTGATATACAGGATATTGCAGATTTCATTGGTGACAGTCTTGCGCTTGCACAGCGGGCTGAAACAAATAATGCCGACATTATACTTTTTGCCGGAGTAAAATTCATGGCCGAAACAGCAAAGATCCTTGCTCCTTCAAAGAAAGTTCTTCTTCCCGATATAATGGCAGGATGTTCACTTGCCGATTCGTGCAGGACAGAGGACTTCGAAAAGTTCATCAGTGAGCACCCCGGAAGAACTGTTGTTTCATATGTCAACACCACAGCTGAGATAAAGGCACTTTCTGATATTATCTGCACTTCATCGAATGCCGAACAGATAATTAATTCACTCCCGGCAGATGAAAAGATAATTTTTGCGCCTGACAGGAACCTGGGCAACTATGTAATGAGCAAAACAGGCAGAGACATGATAATATGGAACGGAACCTGTCATGTTCATGAGGAGTTTTCGCTTGAAGCGATACTTAAGCTAAAGAAAGAAAATCCTGAAGCAAAAATAATAGTACACCCTGAATGTGAACTGCCGGTCAGAATGGTTGCGGATTTCGTAGGATCAACATCTGCCCTTCTTAAATTCACTAAAACTGACCCGGGATCTTCGTACATTGTAGGAACTGAGCCAGGAATAATTCACCAGATGCAGAAGGCGAACAGCGCAAAGGTGTTCATTCCCGCGCCTCCCAGAGACTCAACATGCGGATGCAGCGAATGCAATTTCATGAAACTTATAACGCTCGAGAAGATTTACAGGACACTCGATGCGGAAACTCCGGAGATTGTGCTAAATAATGAACTGATGGACAGGGCTCGCCTCCCTATTAAAAGAATGCTTGAGATATCCGAAAAACTTGGTCTGTGATATGAAAAGACTGATTCTCCTCTTTTCCCTGTTATTCCTGCTGTCATATTCATACGGGCAGGAAACCTATTCATTGCCCGATGGTTATCAGATTTTAAGGTATCCGAACGGAGCAATATCAAGCGAGGGAACTATCAGGAGCGGCAAGGCAGACGGCTTCTGGAAAAGCTATTACGTTACAGGGATAAAAAAATCGGAAGGAAAAAGAAGAAATTTCCTGCTCGACAGTATATGGGTGTTCTTTGACCAGGCGGGAGACACTACAGAAAAAATCAGCTATGTCCTCGGCAAGAAAAACGGATATTACCTTAAATATAAAAAAGACCCCCTGAGAGGAGTATATGTTTATTCAAGAGAGCTGTTTTCCGGCGACAGGAAGGAAGGAGTTGCATACCTGTACTATCCCGACGGGAAGATTATGCAGACAGTATCATACAATGGCGGAAAAAAGGAAGGTCTGTCGAAGGAATTCGATCAGAACGGAAACATTGTGAGCCTTTACGAATACAATAAGGATTTCCTTGTAAGCCGTGAGGCAGTAAACAGGAACGATACCCGGGGCATGAAGCAGGGCATCTGGAAGGAATTTTATCCCGGAGGCGGGGTGAAAAGCGAGAAATCGTATAAGGATGACTTGCTTAACGGTTATTACAAGGAGTATGATAACCGCGGCAGGCTTGTGCTTACAATGCTGTATGAAAACGGTTCTGTTGTAAAATCAAATATTGAGGACCAGCCTGATATCGAAATAGAAAATAAGTATGACCCGGATGGAAAACTGGTTTACAGCGGACCTGTCAGAAATGGAGTGCCTGTGGGGACACACAGGGAGTATGGTAAGGATGGAAAGGTAATAAATTCGTTCATTTACAATGATAACGGCCAGAAATTGTCGGAAGGAATAGTTGATGAGAGCGGAAGGTATAACGGGAAATGGAAAGATTTTAACTCCGAGGGTAAAATTATTGCAGAGGGCCAGTATACTGAAAACAGGAGAACCGGAAACTGGAAGTTCTACAACAGCTCGCAGAAACTGGAGCAAACAGGAAACTACAATAACGGTCGTCCCGACGGTCTGTGGAAATGGTATTATCCCGACGGCTCGGTGCTGAGGGAGGAGGAGTATTTCCAGGGCGAGAGGGATGGTCAGTACACTGAATATTCACCAATTGGTGATATTATAGCCACCGGCATGTATGCCGCAGGCGAAAAGAACGGTGAATGGAAATACAAATCGGGAGATACTACGGAAGAAGGCAAGTACATTGCCGGCTTGCAGGACGGAATATGGAGATCATACTACAGCGACGGGAAGCTTAAATCGAAGCTTAATTTCATACAGGGCAATCCCGACGGTGAACAGGTTATCTACTATGAGAGCGGAAAGGTAAGGGAAATAAGGAATTACCAGAACGGAATACGTGTCAAAACATGGAAGAAGTTCAACGAGGAGGGAGTGCCTGAGCTTATAATTGTTTACAGGAATGACCAGGAAATAAGTATTAACGGGGTTAAGATAAACCTTCCGGAAAGCGACACGAAGCTTATCAGATAAACAGAGATGGATGAAAACCTGAACATAAGAAAGGAAACTGTAAACACCGCCGACAGGGAGTTTGAAAGACAGCTCCGGCCCCTTTCTTTTGAAGATTTCAAGGGTCAGAAACAGGTAATCGACAACCTTTCTGTATTCGTTACAGCAGCCAAAAGAAGAGGCGAATCGCTTGACCATGTCCTTCTCCATGGACCTCCGGGGCTGGGCAAAACCACACTTGCGGCAATAATATCAAACGAACTGCAGGTAAACCTGAGAGTTACATCAGGACCGGTTCTTGACAAGCCGGGCGACCTTGCCGGGATACTCACAAACCTGCAGGAGGGCGATGTGCTTTTTATCGATGAGATACACAGGCTCAGTCCTGTTGTTGAGGAGTATCTCTACTCTGCAATGGAAGATTTCCAGATAGATATCATGATAGACAAGGGTCCCAGCGCCCGGTCAGTGCAACTCACTCTCAACAGCTTCACGCTGATAGGGGCAACAACCCGCTCCGGACTGCTGACAAGCCCGCTGCGCGCCAGGTTTGGGATCAAGTTCCACCTCGAGTATTATGATCACGATATTCTTACCGGAATTGTGAAAAGATCGGCCGGAATTCTTGCTGTTAAGATAGAAGATGAAGCCGCTGTTGAGATAGCAAAACGCAGCAGGGGGACGCCAAGGATAGCAAACGCCCTGCTCAGGAGGGTGAGAGACTTTGCCCAGGTAAGGGGAAGCGGTGAAATTGACCTTGATATTACAAGGTACGGTCTGAAAGCCCTGAATATCGACCAGCACGGTCTCGATGAAATGGATAACAGGATACTCAGCGTAATTATAGACAAATTTGCCGGCGGTCCTGTCGGACTTAATACAATTTCAACAGCCGTGGGTGAAGAAAGCGGTACAATAGAAGAAGTTTACGAACCATTTTTAATAAAGGAAGGATTCCTTAAACGTACCCCGAGAGGCAGGGAAGCCACTGAGCATGCCTACAGGCACCTTGGTAAGCAATTCGGCAACTTCATGCCCGGAACGCTTTTCTGATCAGCTGAAGACATTGCTTATTTTCTCAAGTCCGCGCTCATTCAGAATCCGGATCTTTCTTCCGTTAAGCTCCACAAGCTTGTCAGTCTTGAATTCCGAGAGAAGCCTTATCACCGACTCGGTTGCTGTTCCCACTATGTTTGCAAGTTCTTCGCGTGTCAGGGAAACCTTCAGGTATTGCTGCTCATCGATTCCGAAATCATGAACAAGGAAAAGGAGTACCTCGGCAAGCCTCTCCCTCACCGTTTTCTGGGCAATGTCTGTAATGAATGAATTTGCCTCGCCAAGTTCATGGCATGCAAGCTTGAGAAGCTCAAGCGCATATTCAGGATTTGTCTTTATGAGGGAAACGAGTATTTCAGATGGAATGAAACATACCTGGCAATCCTCAATTACTTTTGCAGATGTACATGCGGGTTCATTGCTGAGAACGCTCCTGTAGGCAATATAATCTCCGGCCTTGGCAAACCTGATTATCTGCTCCTTGCCGTCAAGCCCTGTCTTGTAAACCTTGATAATGCCGCTGTGGATACAGTAAAAACCGCTAATTCGGTTGCCTTCCTGGTATAGAATGTCGCCTCGCCTGTACTGCCTGAAATCCTTTTCGAAATTTATAGTTATAATTTCGTCGGGGCTGAGATGTTTGAATAGCGAGCCGGATTCTAGAGCACATTTGTTGCACAGGGGAACCGGGATATCGTGCTGTTTCATTTTATTGCTGATTTTCAAATATTAACATATAGTCGTCAGTATTTGTTCGCCGGCTCAGAAAGCTGAGCGGAACTGCTCGAGAAAACGTATGTCGTTCTCAAAATACAGCCTCAGGTCATTTACATGGTATTTAAGCATTGCCTGGCGCTCTATGCCCATGCCGAATGCAAAACCAGTGTATTTCCTGCTGTCGATGCCGCAGGCTTCCAGTACATTGGGGTGTACCATCCCGCAGCCCAGGATTTCGAGCCAGCCTGTATACTTGCAGACATTGCATCCCTTGCCGGCGCATATGCTGCAACTTACATCCATTTCAGCCGAGGGTTCGGTAAAAGGAAAGTAAGATGGCCTTAAACGAATCTGTGCATCCTGGCCAAACATCTCGCGTGCAAAAAACAAAAGGGTTTGCCTCAGGTCGGCAAATGATACATTCTCGTCGATATACAAACCCTCAACCTGGTGAAAGATGCAATGTGCACGTGCCGATATTGCTTCATTCCTGAAAACCCGGCCGGGAGAAATTGTGCGTATAGGTGGCTTCTGGCCTTGCATTACGCGCACCTGTACCGAGGATGTGTGAGTTCGCAGGAGGATATCCCCGGGGTTTGAATCCTCAGCTGAGATGCGAGATATATAAAAGGTATCCTGCATGTCCCTCGCAGGATGCTCCGCAGCAAAATTCAGTTTCGTGAATACATGATCGTCATCTTCAATCTCCGGCCCCTCGGAAACAGTGAATCCTATCCTTGAAAATATATCGATGATTTCATTCCTTACAATAGAGATGGGATGACGCGACCCGGTTGCAAACGGATATCCCGGCCGGGTGTTATCAATTCCTGACAGGCTGTCGTCAGTATCAGCAAGTTCCGACCTGAGACTGTTGTACTTGTCGAGAGCAGCCTGTTTCAGGCCGTTAAGAAGCTGACCGACTTCCTTCTTGTCAGCGGGAGCAACATTCCGGAAATCTTCGAAGAGATCGGATATTATTCCTTTCTTGCTGAGGTATTTAAGACGGAAGTTTTCAAGATCTTCCGTGTTTCTGACAAGGACAAGCTCAATTTCTTTTTCTATGTCTGAGATCCTGTTTAGCATTTTGGTGTCTGGCGTTATCTTCCTTCAACTTTCATCTTGATTATCTTCACTTCGCTGACGGGCCTGTCGCCAGGACCGGTGGGCACTGTGGCGATCCTGTCCACGACATCGATCCCTTCGATTACCTCGCCAAATACTGTGTAAGTGCCATCAAGAAGCGGAGTCCCGCCAATTGTCCTGTATATGTTCTTCTGTTCCTCTGTAATCTTGTAGGCGGGAGATTTTGTCAGGTAATCAAACATCCTGATAGTTGCTTTTTCCTGTATCTCACTGTCAGTAAGTGTATTGCCTGCTTTTTTAGCACTGTCGGCAATCTGGAATACGTATTTGGTGAATACTGCCTGCTTGATATTGTTGTTTATGAGCTGTTCAGCCTGGGCGAGCTCGGCATCAGTCCATTTCTTACCCTGTACAATATAAAACTGGGTGCCTGATGATTTCATTTCGGGATTTACATTGTTTCCCTGCCTTGCAGCAGCAAGGGCACCCTTCTTGTGAAAAAACGAAGGATTGAATTCAGCCGGTATTGTATACCTTTTAAGAGAGTCGGGTATTGAAGACAGGGCTGGGTTTGTCTGAGGATCACCGGCCTGCGCCATGAATTCACGGATCACCCTGTGAAATGCTATGCCATCATAGAAACCGCTGTTGACAAGCTTTACAAAATTGTCACGGTGGCCCGGAGTTTCATTATAAAGCCGGACTTTTATATCGCCGAGAGTTGTTTTAATTGATACTATAGTATTCTCGTTGTGCCCGGGTGCGCTGCATGAGATGAGGAATGAAATTGTAATAGCTGCAAATATCCTTCGTGCCGTCATGTTGATGTAGATAGTGTTTCGGTTAATAAAGTTTTAATATTGAACAACAAAGATATTTAACTTTGGCTGATAGACGAATTTTTGCCTGAAAAGAATAATTTTCAGGAAGGACTGGTTATGAATAGGAGCAAAACTATCTTTGTCGTCAAATATTTAATGTGAAAGAGGTCAGAAGTCTTGCTAAACAAACAATGATCTATGGTTTCGGGACCATTGTTCCACGGTTCCTGAATTATGGGATCATGACCTTTTTCTATACCAGGATATTCAAAGACTGGGAATATGGTATTATAACTGAATTGTATGCCTGGATGGTGCTGCTTCAGATAATACTTACATACGGAATGGAGACAGGTTTTTTCAGGTTTTCACAGAAAGATGAGGATTTTGAAAAGGTCTATAGCACTACACTCTTAAGCCTTGTCATTTCAAGCCTGCTTTTTGTTGCCTTAATGTTCATATTCATTGAACCCGTTGCGGGTATACTTAAGTACAGTGAAAATCATGATTATATAAAAATGTTTGCCGCAATTCTGGCTATTGATGCCGTTTGCGCAATACCTTTTGTAAGGCTTAGAAAAGAGAACAGGCCGTTGATTTTCAGTTTGATTAAGGTTGTAAACGTTATTGTAACGATAGCTGTTGTTCTTTTTTTGCTGCTTGCCGCACCCGGAATTGCTGAAAGGGGAAATGGCTGGTTCAGCAGGATCTATGATCCGGGATACAGGATCGGATATGTTTTTGTTGCCAACCTCGCAGGAAGCATAGTTACACTGCTGCTTCTTACACCCTTAATACTGAAAGCGAAGTTTAGTTTTAACACGGCAATCTGGAAAAGAATGATAGCTTACTCGTTTCCTTTGCTTGTTGCAGGTCTTAGCGGTGCTGTGAATGACACCCTGGATAAGGTTATCCTTCGCAGGATGATCGGAGAGGAAGAAGGTCTTAAATCGGTAGGGATCTATGGCGCAGGTTATAAAATTGCCGTACTGATGGCTCTCTTCATTCAAATGTTCAGGTTTGCGGCGGAACCTTTTTTCTTTGAAAGGGCAAAACACAGCAATGCAAAGGAGACATATGCTTTCGTTATGAAGTATTTTGTGCTTGCAATGCTTGTT
>JALOMK010000094.1 GCA_025455505.1 Bacteroidales bacterium | reverse complement strand
GTGCTTCATGGGACTGGATTAAAGCTGAATTTGAGAGCTATATTCCTGCTTCAGGAGGAAGACTCTCTGTCGCATTCGATGAGTATACAATCGGAGGAGAAAACCAGCGTATTCCCAGAAAGATAACCCTTAAGAATGTCGTTGCAACGCTGAAGGGTACAGATCCGACCGATACGCGGATAATAATGATGAGCGCCCATTTCGATAGCAGGGCCCTGAGGGATACCGATTCCACCAGTCTGGCTCCCGGCGCAAATGATGATGCGTCAGGTATAGCTGCGATGCTGGAGATAGCAAGGATAATTTCAGTGAAAGGATATCCGGCAACCATTATATTTACAGCTGTTTCGGGAGAGGAACACGGGCTGTACGGTGCAAAAAATCTTGCAACAAAGGCTAAGTCTGAAAACTGGAACATCATTGCGCTGCTGAATAATGACATGATCGGAAATGCCGATTCCAACGAAACTCTTTTATATGATAACATGAGAGTGCGTGTTTTCAGCGAAGGTGTTCCTGCATACGAAACTGAAGCAATGGCTGCACAAAGAAGGGCTACAGCAGGAGAAAATGACGGGAAAGCCCGTCAGCTTGCAAGGTACATCAAAGAGGTTGGAGAGAGGTATGTTGAACAACTTGAGGTTACCCTGGTGTTCCGCAATGATCGCTTCGGACGAGGTGGTGATCACACCCCATATTGCCAGGAAGGATTTACAGCTGTCAGAATAAGCGAATTTAACGAGAATTACGACCGTCAGCACCAGGTGCCACGTGTTGAAAATGGCCGACAGTATGGCGACCTCCCTGAATTTGTGAATTATGAATATGTGAGAAAGAATACCGGTATAAACCTTGCAACAATTGTAAATCTGGCCATGGCTCCCAATGAACCTGTAAACTGTGGATTAAGAACCTCAGGAGGTAACAGCACAACATTAGTCTGGGAGGAACCAAAAGCAGGGAAAAAACCAGCCGGATACTATGTCCTTATCCGTGAAACCTACATGCCCCTCTGGCAGAAAAAGATCTTTGTGACCGGTACTACAGCAACACTCCCATACTCGAAGGATAATTACTTCTTCGCCATACAGTCAGTTGACGATGGTGGTCATGAGAGCTTGCCGGTATTCCCGGGCCAGGCCAGAAGATAGTCTATTTTGCAGAACAGGTTGCCTCAATTTCGGCAACAGTTTTGGGTATTGGCTTGCCCAATAGCTTATGACCGTTTTCAGTTATAAGAAGGTCGTCTTCTATCCTGATTCCCCCAAAATCGCGGTATTTTTCAACCTCCCCGTAATTGATAAAATCGGCATGCTGCTTCTCGGCCTTCCACTGATCGATAAGCTCCGGAATGAAGTAACAGCCAGGCTCAATTGTAAATACATGACCCTGCTTATAGGGAAGGGCAAACCTTAAGAACGCAAGTCCGAACTGAGTGCTCCGTTTAACTTCGTCGCTGTATCCGACATAATTTTCACCCAAAGCCTCCATGTCGTGAACATCGAGCCCCATCATATGACCCAGTCCGTGTGGCATAAATAGAGCATGAGCCCCCGCTTCAACTGCGGCACCAACATCTCCTTTCATCAGACCCAGGTCTTTCAGTCCCGATGCAATAACCCTGCAAGCCATAAGGTGGAGGTCACGATTGGACATTCCCGGCCGCGCAGAACTGGCCGCCGGCATCACCAACGCCGCATTAATGACCTATGCCAGGTCCGCCAGCGTATGCCCCGCACCCGGCTCGCTGCAGCCGCTGGTCGGGTATGATTCCTGGGAATGGGGGTACAAGAGCATCTTCCTTGCCGAATATTTCCTGCTCAACTACCCCCGGTTTGCACATCTTCATCGATGTAACATGCATTTCATATGCTATCTCAACAGCCTTCTCAATCTCATCAATTTCCCATGGCTCCTTGATGGAACGCAGGGCCACCACGGCCCTGATAAGGTCAACCGAGGCAAGAGTCTTCATCTGACATGGATTTTCCTTCAGCAGGGAACCGAGGACCATCTTGTTTTCACCACGATAAGGGGGGAGGAAATGAATTTTGCGACCTCTGGCAACAGCCTCTTTTATAAACTCTTCCAGTTTTGAAACAGGAGCTGTGCTTGTAATGCCGGCACCTGCTGCAAGAACTCCGGCTCCCATTGCCGAAATCCTGATGAAGTCGCGTCTGCTAGTCATTTGTCTGAATCAATAAGACACCAAAATAAGAAAAAAAAAGAATGCCTTAATTGATATATTTACATAACTACATTATTAGATAGATAAATAAATAGCGCCTGTCCTGTTAATTAATTAACAGTCTGTGAGGTAAGCTTTATTTAAAATGATTATAAATTACTGAATTGTGCCATATATCAGCTGCTCAAAGCTTCAGAACCTTTGGCCTGGGAGCACTGAAAGATCCGCCCCGGGCCTGAATATTTTATAAGCTACCGACCAGGCTTTAAGCAGAAATACATCCTCCCTGTTTTTTATAAGCAATATCAGTTCATCGATACCTGCATTGCCGGCTCCGGGAGAATATTTGTAATCAAGAGCTTTAATTATCTGGTTATGATCCCTGTACCGGCCAAGGCTCTGCGTCAGAGCATCAAGTTGCTTTTCAAAAGACTTTACACGAGGCTGACGGGGTGACCTGAACACGTACAGCTGGTATAGAAGGTCTTTCGCCCTTTTCCTGAACCTGTGGATATTTGAGGCTTTCGGAAAGTTCCTGGACCTCAGGTACAATTCGGCAACATCGGCATATGTTTTTTTGAGCTCAGCCAGCACAAGATCACTGTTGATATCAGACATCGGTTCAAACCTGAGCCTGTAGGCTGACTTCCTTAGCAGTTCGACAATTCTTTCGATTGTCTCATGCATTTCAGCAGGGTTTCCGACATCCGCGCCACGCTTTATCAGAATAGTCCCGATTTTGCTGTTTCCCTCCAGTTCCCTGAAAATTTCCTTGTTTTCCTTTCGTAATTCCCTGAGGGTCTTTCTTAGAACAGAATTGTCCCTTATACCCGAAAGTAAGCGTCCTGCTTCCTCGATTGCTTCAATGTTCCTGGAATAGCACACCCCGCTTACCTGTCCCGAAACAAGCTTAAGCACAGCCTTTGACTTCTTCATAAGCACCCTGAAATCATGCACTGAGCGTTCACCGGGAGCATTCCCGGAGCTCATCAGAAGTACAGCATCTGACAGATAGCGCGACAAAAGGCTTTTGATGTTCCTTAATTGCAGGGAGCCGGTAATACCAGTGAAAGGCATCTTCTATTTTGATGTAAATTAATCAATATTAATGAAATGCGCAAGCCAGTAATTGTTTTGGCTGACTCTGCGGTTCGAGGAGAGAGAGTCATTGTAACAATTATTTATTTTAATTGTAATCCCGAATAGATTAAATTCGCTTTAACAAATACAAAAACAGCATGGGAAAGAAGAAAGGCACCCAGAAGATCGGGATACTTACTGCAGGTGGTGACTGCCCTGGTATAAATGCAGCAATAAGGGGCGTCGGGAAAACTGCAATTGTCCGTTACGGGATGCGCATATTAGGCATCAGCGACGGGTTCAGCGGGATGATAAACAAGGAATTCCGCGAACTTTCGGAGCAAGATCTTTCGGGCATTCTGACAATGGGTGGAACTATACTGGGCACCTCGCGCGAAAAGCCTTTCAAGAGCAGCAAAGGGAAAAATGAGGTCAGAAAACCCGACCTGATTGTTAAGAATTACAAGCAGCTCGGTCTGGACTGCCTTGTGTGCATAGGTGGCAACGGCACTCTCAAAACTGCCAGCCTTCTTGCACAGGAAGGCCTCAACGTTGTAGGGATACCAAAGACGATTGACAACGACGTATGGGGTACTGATGTTACATTCGGATTCGACTCGGCAGTGAACATAGCCGCTGAAGCCATCGACAGGCTGCATTCAACTGCCAACTCGCACAAGAGAATTATGCTGATCGAACTTATGGGGCATAATGCAGGGTGGATTGCCCTCTACTCCGGGCTGGCCGCCGGGGGCGATGTAATTCTTATCCCTGAGATTCAGTACAACGAGAACAAAGTTGCTGACTATCTCCTCAGCAGGTCGAAGGAGAACAAACCTTACTCAATTGTTGTTGTAGCTGAAGGGATAAGCATCCCGGTCAAGGATATGTCAGCAGCCCGGTATTTAAGCAAACGCATCTCCGAGCTGACAGGACTCGAGACTAGGGAAACAGTGCTGGGCTATATACAGAGGGGGGGAACACCTTCACCTATGGACAGGGTTCTTGCCACGAGGTACGGTGCAGCGGCGGCCGAGATGATAGCCATGCGGGACTTCGGCAAGATGGTTGCTCTCAGGAATTCAGAAATTGTTTCGGTGCCGCTTTCAGAAGTAGCAGGAAAGCTTAAACTGATAAGGCCCGACGACCCACTGGTTGTGCAGGCAATGAAAATGGGTACGAGCTTCGGCATCTGAAAAGTTAGACTTTAGTTTTAAATCAGCAGGCATGAAAAAAATAATATTTGTAAGACATGGCAAGGCGGAGGACCAGGGTTTTGATTTCCCTGATTTCCAGAGATCGCTTACAGCAAAGGGAAAAGTTGTCGCCAGGCTTATGGCGGGAAAACTGCAGGAAGTTGAAAAAAATGCAGGACTTTTTATCTCAAGTCCTGCGTTCAGAGCTCTCGAGACTGCTATAATCTTTGCCGTGGCCTATGGTACGGATCCGGAAAAGATAATACTCGACAGCAGGATATATTACAACATGGACATGAAGTACCTCAGGAAACTTATCGATGGCCTGCCAGAGGAGGTTGATACGATTACACTTTTCGGGCACAACCCATCCTTTACCCAGGAAGCTTCCGAAATGGCAAAGGACAAGATCAGCTTTATGCCCAAAACCTCTGTCGCAGGAATCTCGTTCAGGGCAGGCTCCTGGAAGGAAGTGAAGCAGGGAACCGGCAAAATTGAATACTTTCTTATTCCCGAAAAGATTTTATGAGCAGTCACTATATACCAAAGGAACTAAGCTGGCTTTCGTTCAATGAACGCGTATTGCAGGAAACAGAAAATGAAGCCACTCCCATCATCGAGCGATTCAAGTTTCTTGGCATCTATTCGAACAATCTCGATGAGTATTTCCGCGTAAGGGTAGCCACTCTTAAAAGGATCTCAGCCTTCGGCAGCGGTTCAAAGAATATTCTGGGCTATAATCCAAGGAATACTCTGAAAAAGATACAGCAGGTAGTGCTGGAACAAAACCTCAGGTTCGAAAAAAATTATACAAGACTGCTAAAGGAACTGGCAAGTCACGGGATTCATTTCATTAATGAGAAACAGCTTGACGAGAAGCAGTCAGAGTATGTGAAGGATTACTTTCACCGCGAGGTCCGCACAAGGCTTATGCCTTTTATGATCGAGAAGGAATCCGTGCTGCCGAACCTTACCGATGATGCGATATACCTGGCAATTGTGCTTACAAACAGCAGGTCCCAGAAGAAAAGGTATGCTCTTCTTGAAGTTCCGTCAACAATCCTGCCCAGATTCATAATTCTTCCCGACAGGGGAAAGGACAAATACATAATATTCCTCGATGACGTCATTAGGTCGGGACTCAGGGATATCTTTTTTATTTTCGATTACAACGAAATCGCGGCATATACTATTAAACTTACAAAGGATGCCGAACTTGAAATAACTGACGATATTTCAGAAAGCTTCATTGACAAGCTGTCTAAAAGCCTTCAGCAAAGGAAGAAAGGAGAACCGGTAAGGTTTATATATGACAGGTGCATGCCTGATGACCTTCTGAAGATAATCACGAAGAAACTAAGTCTTGGCAGCGACGACGTTGTGATCCCGAGTAACAGGTATCATAACTTCAAGGATTTCATGAAGTTCCCGTCGCTGGGGAAGAAGGAGTTCTATTTTGATGAGCTCAAACCAGTAGTTCATCCCGACATTCCCTCGGGGAAAAGCATCCTGTCGGCAATCAAAAAGAACGACATTATGCTCTTCTTTCCATATCACTCATTTGATAACTTCATCGATATCCTCAGGGAGGCCTCAATCGATCCCTCTGTCACTTCAATCCAGATTACTCTTTACAGGCTGGCAAGGAATTCAAGCGTCATCAATGCCCTGCTGAATGCAGTCCGCAACGGGAAGGAGGTTACAACAGTTGTTGAACTCCAGGCGCGCTTTGACGAGGAGGCCAACATCCTGTGGGGTTCAAAGCTTATGGATGAAGGAGTTAAGGTTATCTATGGAGTGCCGGGATTGAAAGTTCACTCAAAACTCTGCCTCATAACAAGAGTAAAAAATGACATTACAGAGAGATATGCTGCAGTGGGGACTGGCAATTTCAACGAGGACACTGCAAGAGTGTATACCGACCATCTTCTGCTAACCACAAACAAGAAAATAACGAACGAGGTATTCAAGGCCTTCACTTTCTTCAGCGTCAATTACAAGAAGGACAACTATTACCACCTGGTTCTTTCGCCTTTCTTCCTTAGGAATAAAATATCGCTTCTGATCGAAAATGAAACAAGGAATGCAAGAGAAGGGAAGAAGGCCTATATACACCTTAAGCTAAATAACCTCACTGACAATGAGATAATTGAAGCGCTCTATGAGGCCAGCTGTGCCGGAGTAAAGATAAAGCTTATAATAAGGGGCATGCTTTCACTTGTTCCAGGGGTGAAGAAGCAGAGCGAAAATATTAAGGCAATAGGAATCGTAGACCGCTTTCTTGAGCACTCGAGATTTATGATCTTCTGCAACGGGGGTGATGAAATAGTTTATATCTCATCAGCTGACCTCATGCCTCGGAACCTCGATCACAGGATTGAAGTCACCTGCCCCATCTTCGATAAAAAGATAAAGGCCGAATTCAGAAGGATCTTTGACCTTCAGTGGTCGGACAATGTGAAGGCAAGAATTTTTGATGAAAAACAGGCGAACAGGTTCGTGAAGCCTGGCAAAAAAGAGATAAGGTCGCAACTCATGATGGCAGATTTTCTTAATACTCCGGCAGGCAAAAACCAATAATAATTATGAATCCCTACATCCTTTTCATCGGGACCATTTTTATAATTATCCTTTCATGGTTTATTTCGGTAAAGCATGGCCGGTATCATGGCATACCAAGGTTTTTTGTGTTCGAGAGCATCCTGATACTCGTCCTGCTGAATGCCGACATGTGGTTTGTTTCACCACTTTCACCCTTACAGATCGCTTCATGGATCCTGCTGGCAGTCTCCGGCTGGGCTGCAGTGTCGGGGTTTCTGCTTCTTAAGCGCCTTGGAAAACCTGATGAGAATTTCGAGAATACTTCACGACTGGTAAAATCAGGTCTTTACAGGTATATAAGGCACCCCTTGTACTTTTCGCTGTTTCTGCTTGCAAGCGGAATAATACTAAAGGATCCGGCGAAGCTTCAGTTATTGCTTGGGATCATAACGACTGTTTGCGTATACCTCACGGCAAGGATGGAGGAAGGCGAGATGCTTGCAAAATTCGGCGATGAGTACAGGGAATACATGAGGGAATCTAAGATGTTCATTCCATTCATTCTTTAAAAAGTCCTGCAGTCCTGCAGTCCTGCGGTCATGCAGTCTTGAGGTCATTCAGCCTTGCGGTCGGGCTCCGCCAGCCGGCGGATGCCGTCAGCGGTCCTGCGTTCTGCGGTCCTGCGGTCTGCGGTCTGCGGTCGGGCGGTGACAAGTGGTATATGACAGATTTTTTGAACATCTGCTCCTGATTCTTGTTTAAGTAAAAACCAGAAAAACAATCAGTAAACAATGAACAGAAGAGAATCACTCCGCAAGGCGCTACAGGGCGGCGCCGTATTATTCCTTGCACCTGCCGTACTTCAGAGCTGTTCCAAGGATGACGATCCCAACAATAACGGCACACCTCCGCCTGCCGGATCAAAAATCACAATTGACCTGTCGCTTCCGGAGAATGCCAGTCTCAATACTGCCGGGGGATCAAAGGTTGTTCAGTCAGTGCTTGTAGCCAATACAGGAAGCGCTTTCATCGCATTGTCAAGTGTCTGCACCCACCAGGGCTGCACTGTTGCATACGTGCATGGAGCATCAAACGTCCAGTGTCCCTGCCACGGTTCAGTATTTACAACCTCAGGTTCGGTTACAACAGGACCTGCTACCTCGGCCCTTACCTCCTACCCTGTAGCAAAAAGCGGCAACATACTGACTATCTCACTTTAAAAGGTAAAAAAAAGCCGTCTGCTGAAAGATGCTGACGGCCTCAATTTTTAATGCCTAAAACCCTATCTGGCGGCAAGCCATTTAATCACAACTTCTGAATCAGGCTTTTCCTTTGGCTTGAGTACATCAACAAGCTTTCCCTTCTCGTCGATCAGGAACTTCTGGAAATTCCAGGACACCTCTGCGTCCATTACTCCATTCTTATCCTTCGAAGTCAGCCACTGGTATAGCGGATGAATATCCTTTCCCTTCACGGATATCTTCTCCATCACAGGAAAGGTCACCCCGTAATTCTCGGTGCAGAACTGACGTATCTCGGCAGCGGTGCCAGGTTCCTGGTTCATGAAATTGTTAGCAGGGAATGCCACTATAACAAGCTCCCCGTTGTAGCGCTCATAAAGAGCTTCGAGATCCTTATACTGAGGCGTGTAACCGCATTTTGAAGCCACGTTTACAACCATTACCTTCTTTCCTTTCAGGCTGCCCATATCAAAATCCTGTCCTTCAAGGGTTTTTACTTTAAAGCTATAGAAATCTGAGCCCTGTGAATAAACTGCAGAAGCAATCATGAGGGCAATAAATGTTGTGAATAGTTTCATTGTTTTCTTATTTTGAGTTTATTTAGCAGTCTAACAACAGAGAACTGCACTATGTTCAGAAAGATATGGAAAACACTCAGGATCTTCATAATCCTTGTCATCATAGCCATTTGCATGCCCCACTCGCTTCTGCCCCGTGCAGAGAATAAGAAAGATACCAATAAGGAAACACATGAAAAGAAGCTTCCTCTTGCTGACTCACTGAAGTTAACCAAGGCTCAGAAAGGATCAGAATAATTCATCCCTGCGGGCTTTTAGCACTCAAAATACAAATTCCTGCCGGGCTGAAAAACCCTCTTCCTGCCTATTTCTTCAGGGTGTTGACAGATGTCTGGTCCATAATCATTGGAAATGACATCTCCTGGGGACCCGATATCTGAACGTTCCCGACAACCCTTGTTTTTACCTCATGCTTCAGGAAACTTCCTTCTTCGGGCGAGAACCACACTGTAGCAGTTCCTGTGAAAGGTCCCGACATGAAGATGTCCATCCCCTGGGCCTGGGCTGATGTTGAACGTGTTCCCTCAAGAACCGATGTTATCTTTGCACACTTCACTCCGTTCAGATCCTCGAATCCCTCAAACTTGTTGTCAGCCTTTACTACAGTCGTTGATGAACCGGCAGTTGATTTATTCTTTAATGTGTCGCTTGTGGACCACTTGTAGCCCGGGCTTACAGCCTCAGCCGGAAGATCGGGGAAGAAATCAATGAATGATTGCGCAAGGTCAGACTGGGCTCCTTCTCCTGAACTGATCATAATAGCTTTACCGGCGCTCAGGTCAAGCTCTTTTCCTGTGCCCGATACAG
>JALOMK010000093.1 GCA_025455505.1 Bacteroidales bacterium | reverse complement strand
GGTGGGTAACAAGAAGGTATGCGGCTTGTGGCATGCGGTATAAGGTAAGCTTTGACTTGCATTGATAAATATTGGTTAATAACACTTAAATGAGTATAATACTCAGAACCAGCAAAATCATTATTTTACTCCTGTTGCAGATATCCACCGCAGCGCAGGTTTCGTACCCGGATTTTCCGCCGGCGGATGTTTCGGCTCAGCTCGACCGCGACCAGATGCTGTGGCAGCTTGGAATCAGGCTGCCGGAACTGGCTCCGAAAGCAGAGGATAAGAACAGGCCTGCAGATGCGCGTCCATCTGACCCTGGTAACCCCGAAGCGAACTGGACAAACGACAAAAAATACACGATAACAAGATCAGCATTCGGGCTATGGAATAATTACTCCGACCGGTCTGCGGGTTTCTTCCCCGGAGCCGATTCGCTCAGACTTGGCGATTACAGCCCGATAAACCTGCTTGAGATGCATGACGGGACAGTCATCTCCACATCCGGCGAATGGTGGTCGCGCAGACGCCCTGAAGTTTTGAGAGATGTAAAAGAGCATCTTTACGGTTTCATACCTCCCGACTCTGTGCTCCCTGGTGTTACATGGAGCGTTAACCGGACTGCCGGTGGCAGGGGGAGTTCCTCGTATATCCAGAAAGAGCTGACAGGACAAATTGACATTTCGCGCTACCCCGCCGTAAGAAACAGACCTCAAATTTCAGCAACTCTCAGAACCCCGGCCAATGCGGATGGCCCTGTGCCTGTAATAATTGTATTCGGAGGCTTCGGCAATATTATTGAAACATACTGGGAACGGGTGCAGGCCAGGGGCTGGGGGATCTGCATTTTCGACCTTACACGCCTTCAGCCCGACAACGGTGCCGGTCTGACAAGCTATCTGATCGGTCTTGTAAACAAGGGAGACTGGCGCCGGCCGGGCGATTGGGGAACCCTCGCCGCCTGGAGCTGGGGTGTCAGCCGCCTGATCGACTATTTCGAAGACGACAGGGATGTAAAAGCATCAGTGATCGGTCTTACAGGTCATTCGCGCTATGGCAAGGCGACACTTGTGACAATGGCTTATGAGCCAAGGGTGGCAATCGGTTTCCCGAGCGATGCCGGAAGCCTTGGTACAAAGATGAACCGGCGGCACTGGGGGCAGGACCTTGAACACTCGACAGGGGTAAACGAGTACCACTGGATGGCCGGCAATTTTTTCAGGTGGGCGGGGGAAAAGGAGCCTGGAAGCTACCTCCCGAGAAAAATAGAGGACTGCCCGGTTGATGCTCACTCCCTGCTTGCACTGTGTGCTCCACGGCCTGTTTTTATCAACGCCGGGAATAACTCAACATGGACAGACCCTTATGGCATGTATCTTACTGCAAGGGATGCTTCTCCTGTTTACGAGCTGCTCGGGGTAAGGGGTCTTATAATGGATGACAGGAAGCCGTTGATTGACAAGGCCTATATCGGGGGGAACCTGGCATACAGGTATCATACAGGCGGTCATACGGATGCGCCGGACTGGCCTGCATTCCTCGATTTTGCTTCACATCATTTTGAAACCGGTTACCTTAACGTTTCGCGGGCTTCACTTACTTTCGGCGCTGACAGCCTGCTCAGCGGTTCTTTAACAGTGTCCTCGACGGGCCCCGTACATGTCAGAAGTTCACGCCTGTGGGCAAGAAGTGTCAGGAAATCATACGCTGCAAGTGATACCGTGACAATAAAAGTGAAGCCAAACCGGCGCAATGGTCGTTCAGCGCTGGTGACGATAAGCGGCGGAGGAAGAAAGCAGGAGGTCATGGTCAACCAGGCATCGTCCAGGCCGTTTGCTTCAGCGCCTGTCGCGCACCTTGATGTTGATGCTGCCGGGGAAAGCGGAACAGTCCTGCCAATAAGGTCCAACAGTGCCTGGGAAATAATCACCGGTGCTCCCTGGCTGAGAGTCAGCGATGAGGCGGGAATTCTCGACAAGGACCTTGACTTAAGGGTTGGTTCAAATCCGGGTGTGACTGCCAGGAGTACTTTTCTGAGGCTTGTTTCTCCCGGTCTTGAGCCTGTGGAGATCAGCATTACCCAGAAGGGAGGTCCACCCGTTATCGGCATCTCACATCAGAGTCTTAAGTTTCCTGCAGCAGGAGGCGATTCACAGCCGGTTTACATTACATCGAACACAGGCTGGACCCTGAAATGTTCTGAAGCCTGGCTAAAAGCATCTTCAGAAAGCGGGGAAGGATTCAGGCAGCTTATAATTACCGCGCAAGCCAATGAAGGAACCGGTGAACGGCATGCTGCAATAAGTATTCACATCCCGGGAACTGACGCGCGAATCATCCGGGTTGTGCAGTCCGGAAAGTGATTATTTTTCGTTCCTGTATTTCGCGAATGCCTCTGCTATCGCGGCCTGGTTATGATCGCCGGCGTGTACGAGGACCCTGTAGCGCAGAGTTATTACGCTTCCTTTTTTCATGAAGGTTTCGGTGCCGTTTTCAGGCCAGTACATCGGTGTGGGAGACATGAAGCCATAATCGCGGGTGAACCAGGGAGAAGGGTACCATGGGTTTGAAGGATGCTGCATTATTGCAAGCCCTTCCACTGCCGTTCCGCGCCTGCCATAAAAATCTATCCACGGGGAGTTTTTCCCAAAAGTGTCCTTTTCACTTCTTTGTCCTTCGGCGTTTATCATAGTCCCGCCGTTCTTTACCGAGAGATCAGCGGCCATCCTGGCGCTGAAGAGAGAGTGATTTGTCTTTTTGATCGTAACGTCGGTGAGCATTTCCATGGTTATCGTAACATCGATCTGGCTCATCCCGGCTGAGGGAGCTGTTATTACTATCCTCCTTGTATCCCTGATCGGCGATACCGCTCCGGGCCTGCTCCAGATGCACTCATCCGTTATTATAACTGAATCGCCACCCTGTTTTGCAATTTCTGCGTTCACCGATATTATTCTTCCTCTCTCGAGTCCTTCCTGCCACCAGTTGCCTCCGTTCACAAGGTCACAGCCAAAAAAAAGCGATGAATGGTGCGGGTATTCGGCATTTCTCATTGATGTTACCGACCCTCCCGAAACCGGGCCGTTAACGGGATAGAAGAAGGGATACTTCTCATCTTCAGAGAAGATATAGCTTGTAAAATACTTATTGTCAATGGATACGTTGATCTTTGAACCTACCCTGACCGCTGTGATCTTTGCAGCTGAGATTGGTATCACAATCATCAGTCCCGCAATGATCAATGTTATGTTAAAAACCCGTTTAAGAGTCATATCCGTCAGATCTTTATGTAATCAGTGCCGTATGGAGCCCTCTGGGGTCTTGAGAGCATGGAGTTGGCTTCAGGGTCGTTGACAAACTGTTCTTTCACCGGATCCCACTGGAGTCTCCTGCCTGTATGCATTGCGATATGTGTGACAAGGCATACGGTGCAGGCCCTGTGACCGATCTCAACAGGTGATATAGGTTCCTTGCGCGATTTTATGCAGTCGAGCCAGTTGCCGTGCTGTTCCTCGCTTACGTACAGGTGGATCTCCTTCTCACCGATAACAGATGTTAGAATCTTCGGGTCACTGGCATCGAGGGCCTTTGCATTCCTTCCGGCCACAACAGGGTCGCTGGGAGTTGCTGAGTACGCACCGCGGGTTACAAAGATCCATCCTTCGGTGCCTTCATATCTTATGCCGTTGGGATAACCTCCGCTCGTAAACATTGTAATGCCATTGCTGTATTCTGCTTTCGACATGAAGTCGCCGTGTACATTCCAGAGGCCAGCCTTCGGGAACTCGGCAACGGCTTCGATCGAAACCGGCCCGGTGAGTTCAGTGTCCATGCCCCAGGCAGCCGAATCGAAGTGATGTTGTCCCCAGCCGGTTATCATCCCTGCACCGAACTGCTCGCATCTCAGCCAGCCGGGCCTGTCGGTGAGGCTGTTCTGGGGGTGAACCCTCATTTCGGTATAATATGCTTCAGGCGTTGAGCCCAGCCATGCTTTGTAATTCAGGTTTTTCGGAACAGGCATTTCGGGGGCGGCGGGACCTGCGGGGTCGCCGGGGAGTCCGATCCGTACAGTATGCAGCTTTCCTATCCTTCCATTCCGGACAAGCTCGGCGGCATACCTGAACTGCGCCGATGAGCGCTGCTGGGTTCCAACCTGCAGAATGACCTTTTTCCGCTGCACAACTTCGCTGAGAAGCCTTCCTTCTTTTATTGTAAGTGATGTGGGTTTCTGAAGGTAGATATCCTTTCCGGCAAGTGCTGCCTCCATTGCAGGCTGTGAGTGCCAGTGGTCGGGAGTTGAGATTATGACCGCGTCAATGTTTTTGTCTGCGATTATTTCCCTGTAGTCACCGTGTGTTTTAACATTGACATATCCGGAGTTTCCGGTTTTCTTGGTATAGTAATTCTCAATGAACTGTTTCCCCTTGGCCAGCCTGTTCGAATCGAAGTCGGCAACTGAAACTACCATTGCCGCATCGTATTTAAGGGTTTCGGCAAGATCGTGCGTCATGGCAATCCTGCCAAACCCTATCTGCCCTATGTTTATTTTCTCGCTGGGAGCGTTCTTCCCGAATACGGATGAAGGAACTATTGTCGGCATAACTACAAGTCCGGTTCCGGCAGCCAGGGTGTCAGTAATGAATTTTCTTCTTTTCATATCAGAGAATTATGAATCTTATAAGCATTGTTCATTAACAAATATATATAAAAACTATGTAAGGGTCAGTTAAAATTAAGTTAATAGCCCATCCTGTGACTTTCAGGTGGTCCGAGATAAGACTCCCTCAGCCCGCCAGTATTGATTACGAGTTTCTGCAGCACCACTCCCGGGTCGACCATCCATATTTTAAGTGTATGATAGCCTTTTTGCGTGAGCTTGTGCGCTGTAGTGCTTTTTCGCATATTGTCGCTTACAGTTTTCTCCCAGTCGGTGTTCCTGTTCTGCGCATTGTAGTCTTCGGGCACGAGGATGACCTCCTGGGGTTTTCCGTCGTCAAAGGATATGCCATAGCGGAGGGGCCTGCCGGGGATGAAATTGAGAGTGGGTGCAAATATTGCACTCACTTCCGCCCTGCGTTCATCAAAAATGAAGATACGGTATTCGAGACATGGTGAATCAGCACCGGGTACGGCGGGCGCGGCATCGGCGGGAGCAAAGGCTCTCATTGCCGACAATGTATGTCCATAACCCTCTATCAGTGTCCAGTGCCTCGGAGGTGCATCGGATTTTGAAGTATAATGACAGGCTTCGATAGAGACATAGCCGTCTGCTTCGATGAAAGCGGGGAGTTTCCTATCGGGACCGGCTTCTGGATTAAAGGCTGTAAGACTGACAGTAACTTCGCTGCCTGTACCTGTGATAAGCACTGAGCCTGTTTGAGTCCCTGACGGAAGTATTTCCCAGTCTATTGAAACACTGAGCCTGTAGTCCTGGCCATCAGGCCCCGGGGAACGATCGAGTTTTATCCATTCTTCGCTTGCTTCCGCAGTGAATTCAAAGGGTCGGCGGCCTGCATTATAGACATCTATGTAACGGCTCTGACGGTTGAACACGTCGAAGCCCGGGAGCACGGGATCGCCATTGCCTCCGGGCCATACTTCGCGTGAGCCTTCAATTGTAACGCCCATCATAGGAGCATCGGGGGTTTCAATTTCAGCAAGCTTCAGGGCTCTCAGGCTGTTGAAAGGCGGATCAACCCAGCTTGTATATCCAAGATGAGCCTGGTCCATGAAGTGGCTCCATTTGCCTCCTGCAAAATCGCGGTTGTAATAGCCCATCAGGGCGGTGTCAATGCTGAACAGTTCCCTTGTCCTGGCTGCCATGAAATTCGTACTTTCGCGCCCCTGGCTGAGGTAAAGACTGTTCAGACCGGCTGTATAATAGAGCTCATTTACTATTGCACAGGCCTTTACTGGGAACAGAACAAGCTGGTAATACGCATCACGGGTTTCAGGAGGCAGCTTTTCGTATATTTTCTCTGCCCTCAGGTCAAGGTTTGCATATTCTTCTGTAACCTGCTGAGCTTCCCTGTAATTAATCAGGCTGTAAGTAGATGGAGAAAGCAGCTCAGGTTTTTTTCTTGCATTGAATTTTGTGTATGACGAAATGAATTCAGCAATTGTATCGGCATATTCATGGCCGAATTCCCTCTCTGCCCAGCGGCGGGTGAAATCATCAAGGTTTTCACCATTGTGAAGGTCAGTATTCCAACCAAGGTCGAGGAAGAATTCAACGGGGAATTCATAGCCCTTGAAATGACCTGCATTTACAATCCATATCCTGTCGGCGCCATATTGCCTGGCGAGCGACATCTGGTCCCAGATTTTTGTGATCGGACTTGTGTTGAGCCACTGGTAGCTTCTCGGGCCTCCATGATAGTCGAAATGATAATATATTCCCGCTCCGCCGCTCCTTTTACGCTCTTCTCCGGAAGGGAGCCTTCGTATATTTCCCCAGTTGTCCTCGGCCCATAGCAGGGTAACGTCATCGGGAACCCTCATCCCTGCCCTGTAATAATCCTGTACCTCCTTATAGAGGCACCAGAGCTGGGGAATTTCAGCGACAGGGCGTTCCATTTCCCCGGCAAGGATCTGCCGCTGAACTGATACAATTCTCTCGAGCATTGCCATGTTGGCTTCCGGTCCGCCCGGAGCCATTTCAGTGTCATTTGCCCCTCTCAGGCCTATTGTTACTATGCTTTCATAATCCTTATTCCTTTTAATGCCCTCTTTCCAGAATGCTTCAAGGATGTCGGGATGTTTTGCATAGTTCCATGTGCCGATCTTTTTGATATATCGCCTGTCCCACTCCTTCTGTGCCCTGAGCATGGGTTCCTGGTGTGAATTGCCCATTACAATTCCGTACTCATCGGCGAGGCGTGGATTTTCGGGGTCATCCTCGTTGAAGGCATTGTTCCACATCGCAGGCCAGAGATAGTTACCCCGGAGCCTGAGCAGGAGTTCGAAGAGCCTTGTATAGAATTCTCTCCCGTAATTGGCTACACCACGGGGAACAGGAGGATCGTCGCTTACCTTAACAGTACCGTATTTTGCCCTGACCCAGTTTGTAAGGTCGGGAGCCTCGTCGTTCAGAAAGATGCCCCTGTACTTTACCGAGGGCGATCCGAACACGTATCGCCCTTTAATCGCGTAGAGTGCCGGTTTCTTACGGACAGGCACATCTGCCCACCAGTACCAGGGCGACACGCCGGCCTGTTTTGATACTTCATAAATGCCGTATATTGTTCCCCTCTTGTCGCTTCCGGCAATCACAAGGGCTCTTTTTACCCCGGGCAGGGGCCGCTTCACTACCTGGATGAGATAGCTTTCCCATTTTCCTGCAACATCGCTTACATTTATCTTTTTCCGGCTTATAAGGCGATCGATCAGGGGGCTTTTTCCTATTGTGCCGGCAATAATGAGTTCTCCTGTCCGGGAATGCCTGTCAAATACAACAGCCGGAGTGAGTCCTGTGACTTTTCCAAGATCGGAGCCCAGGTCCCTGAAGGCCCTGATTACTCCCGGCCAGTCAGCAGAACTTATCAGCAGCTGTGAAACTTTGTCATTTTCAAATACCGGAAAGTTCCCCTTGTCAGGTTCCGTAGATATAAAATGCTTGTTTTCAGTCGCCAGCTGGCTGAAACATGGCAAAAAGTGAAATATTGAAAGGATAAATGAACAGTACCTGATTTTCATAAGCGGACAAGAGGTTTACATTATCAGTTACTTTACCGCATTTTAAAGCGGCGCTAATGGCTATTGCCCTTGCAAATGGCACTAGCCGGGTATCAGGTTAAAATTTAACAACTTCCCAATATGCTTTTTTGGGTTTAAGATTCTCATAACAATCGATTCATTATAAGCACCTGGAAGAATCGATGTTCTTATCTCAATGTTGTTGTCTTTTATTTTTTTTCGGCTTGCTGCCAACGAACGAGACTAAGCGCAGTAGCCGATTTGCGGGCTACATCACTGTCGAACTACGA
>JALOMK010000370.1 GCA_025455505.1 Bacteroidales bacterium | reverse complement strand
CGGATCGGTTCCCTTGCCTGTCTTCAGGAGTACTGCAGCAAGGTTAGCAGCAACAAGTTTTGCTGAACGGTCTATCAGGGTGTCAACAATTACCGAGCAGGTACTTTTGTCAGAGTCATCGCTGAATGAGTCGCCCAGTATTACTGCTGCCAAAGCCTTATCAGAAGCTATCCTTCCTGCGTCACCAGACGAAAGGTCCTTAAGGTTCATAAGAGCCATGGCAGCTTTTTCTGAAAAGAGTCCTTCAGTTGCGGCACTCTTCAGGGCAGTAAGGCACAGTCCTCCGAAATATCCTCCGGAGAACATCTTTTCAAAGCTGTAATTTCCTGGATTCGAGGTTGTATTGTCGAATGACAGGTCGATATCAGTACGTGGAGCCTTGCTGAAATTCCCCGACTCGATATTGATTATCATGCTTCTGTCCTTACCGAGATTGCTGTTTTTCAGGATATTGCTGTTATGGTCGATGTAACAGGTGTTTGTCCCGGTACCAAGAATAAAACCAATGAATGAATCATACGACTTCCCGAAAGATGCCGATTTACCAGCAAGGAGTGTTGCCACCGTATCATTCAGAAGTACTATCTTTTTGTGGGGAGAGCCCAGAGTTTCAAGCAGGGTTTTACCTATCAGCTGACCTACAACCTCAGGTGCCTGTACTTCCTTGCAGAAGGTAAGCAATACACCATCCTTGTTCGGAAGAATCTCGGATGGATATGAAAAACAGAAGCCTATGCCGTCGCATTTCAGGGCAAGAGGCTTTATCTGTTCAGCCATTAGCTCAAAGAACTTTTCCTTCGAAACTTCACCGTCGATGCCAGGCATCCTGGAACTGACGAGATCGCTTATCTCCATCTTTCCATCCTCCGAAAACCTGACTACAGCAGCCCTGAAGTTTGTCCCACCGGCATCTATTGCAACTACGGAAACCCCTGTTCTGAACCTGTTGTCGGCTTCTATATAAGTTGGAATCATCCTCAGGGCATCCTTGTCGCCCCGGAGGCCGTTAACCATGTCAGTCGTTATAATGCCGATAAGCTGCTTCATGTCAACATAAGAAGCGCCAAGTTTATGGTCATTTAAAAATTGCTGTACAGTTTTCATACCAGTATATAAGAAATTTAAAATTGATTGATTTTGTTTCCAATATTACACAAATTACATCTAATCGTCAATTGAAAAATGATTTACCTTTAGTGTCAGCACGTCAATACCGACTAATTCCGGACAAAGATGAAGAAGATCACAAGGCTTATTGCAACCCCGGCGGCGGCCCTTCTACTGACAATCACGACTGCATTATCGCAGGCTACTTACAGGTTCAGTGAAAAAAAGCTTGTGCTTGACAACGGTTTTATTTCAAGAACAATATCCTTCAGCGGTGACAGTGCCTGCACCAGTTCGATCAAAATGCCAGGGTCCGACAGGAGCTTTACCCGGATGAAATCAGGAGAGTTCCGCTTTTCGCTCAATGGCAATTTAATTGACAGCTATTCAGGCTGGAAGCTCCTTGACTGCACCCCGGTGAACATGGGCAGCGGCGGAAGCGGCGCAGTGATAAGGCTGCGGGGTACGGGTAAGGCTGAAGGAATTGAACTTGAGATCAGCTACCTGACTTTCAAGGGACTGCCCCTTGTAAAAAAGTCAATCTCCTTCATAAGCCGTTCCGGCGAAGACCTCAGGCTCGAAGCAGTCGACACAGAAACGCTGCACCTCGGTTTTGACTATGTTTCTACCTGGGTATATCACAATTATGCCAGGATGAAAAGCCTGGGCACCTATGTGGGAAACTGGGATGATCCCGTGGTAGTGATCCACAATACTTCTGCACGATCAGGGATTGCGGTAGGCAACGAAGCTCCCGGTGTTCTCAAACGAACTGCGTTTCACACTTCCGACAGGAATCTCGACGCAGGTCTTACAAGGCCTGGACAGGACTTCCCCTTCAGGAAGTGGCTCAAACCCGGGGAAAGATGGAGCGCACCGGCAGTATTCACTGCATTCTACAACAACAGCGACAATGGTTATGAAGTCGTTAATGGGGTTGTCAATGACTATGTAAGAAAACACATGGGCACGAGAATATCTGCAATCAGTGAAAAACCTCATTTCGTTTATAATACCTGGTATCCCTTCAGGACCTTCCTGACCGACTCTCTTGTAAGGGATGTTGCAAAGGCTGCCGCAGAATGCGGCATACAGGAATTCATAATCGACGACGGATGGCAATACAACGCTGGAAAGCGGTCATCCGACAGAGGATGGGGAGGCAACTACGGCGACTGGCTCGTAGACAGGAATAAGTTCCCGGATGATCTGGCTGCTACTTTTGATTATATCCGTTCGCTCGGGATGAAACCCGGCCTCTGGCTGAGCATAGGATCGGCAACAACCGATTCCAGGGTTTTCAGGGAACACCCGGAATGGTTCGTTAAAAACAGCGACGGGAAAACCGGCAACCTGCATCTCTCATCCTCAGGCGGTGATTTTGCAACAAGCTGCTTCGGTACTGGCTGGACAGAATATATAAAAGGAGTAATCCTCCGTCTTGTAAAGGACCATGGCCT
>JALOMK010000092.1 GCA_025455505.1 Bacteroidales bacterium | reverse complement strand
TCACACTATCAACTTCCCGGAGGCAAAAGGTATGAAAATCCAGTAATACTAAACGAATACGGATGGATATGGCTTAACAGGGACGGTTCCACAACGACGCTTACCGACAAGGTCTACGAGAATGTTTTCCCTGAGGCAAAAACACCTGCTCAGCGGTTCGAAGTCTATGCAAGGAACCTGGGAATGCTTACCGAATACTGGCGTTCGTACAGGCATGCTGCTGCAGTGATGCATTTCTGCGGGCTCGGCTATTCAAGGCCGGGGGAACCAAGGGGCCAGACAAGTGATCATTTCATAGATCTTAAGGAACTTACATTCGAACCCGAATTTGTCAGGTATGTAAAACCCGCCTTCTCTCCCCTTGGAATAATGGCTGAGTTCTGGGAAAAGGAATTGAGGGCAGGAAGTGAAAGAACTATTCCCCTGCATTTAATTAACGATACAGAGGTTCCGGAAAAGGGATTGATATCCGTTACAATTCTAAGGGGAAACGAAGTTGTGTCAGGAAAGTCTCTTGATTATTCCGTTGATCCTCTCGGCAAAACAATCGTCAGTGTCCTCCTGAAGATGCCGGATACTAAGGGCCGGTACAGGATGGAAGCCGAACTCATGTACAAGGGGGTGCCTGTGAGGAGCATCCGGGAATTCGATGTACGGTAGAATATTATATAAAGCCACCCATACTGCAGACCAGTAATGAAAATACTTTTTCTTGCTTCAGTACTTGTTGTATTCTCCTTTGAATCATCAGGTCAGACAGATCATTTACAGGACCAACCTGAATTGAAGGTCAGTGGAACGAAGTTTGAAATGAATGGAAAGCCTTATGAATTTACGGGGATCAGCTTCTTTAATGCACTTTACAATACTGAATTCAACAAGAGCAGGGAAGCGAGAACAGGTTACATCAGGAGGTTTAACGACACAGGTATAAATGTGCTGAGGGTCTGGTGCCAGTGGGACAATGGAAGGGGATTCGCCGATGGAGGGGCCGGCAAAACAATGTACCTGCCGGGCGGTAAACTGAACCCGGAGGTTCTCAGCAGGCTGAAAGGTCTCCTTGAAGATGCCGGGAAGAGCAATACAGTAATCCTGCTGGTACTCTTCTCACGGGAAAGCTGGAATGAAAAAATCAGGCTGGGGGATAAGGAGTCTGAAAATGCCGTTCAAGAGCTTGCACGGGTTCTTAAGCCATACAGAAACCTTGTTTTCCAGGTATGGAATGAGTTTAGTTACAGGACACTCGATTACCTGAAAATAATAAAGTCGGAAGATCCCGGCCGGCTGGTTACAAACTCGCCGGGCTATGCCGGTGAACTTGGAAGCCTTGAAGAGAACCGGGCCCTTGACTATCTTTCGCCTCATACAACACGCGACGACGGGAGGCACTGGGAGATAGCCTCGTCAGAAATTAAGTACCTTGTTGAGAAATTCGGCAAGCCTGTTGTAGATGATGAGCCGGCGCGTAAAGGTACGTCGCAGTTCGGCGGTCCGAAGAATCCCACAGATCCTAAGGATCATATCCTGCACATATACAATGTCTGGAAGGCAGGGGGCTATGTGGTTTACCACCATGATATGTTCCAGACAGGTTATGGATCAGAAGCTGTTCCTCCCTCCGGAATACCACTGCCCGGGTTTAGCGTGTACCACGACCAGGTATTCGCGTTTCTCAGGGAAAAGGACAGGTATCTGCGCTTATTGGGACGATAGCGGATGCAGCCGGATCAATCCGGCAGTGATCTTCATTCAGTACTTGTAATAAGACACACCCAGTCTTTCCCGTCAGTCTCAGGCGGATTGCCCGGATCTGCCTTTCCTCCTTTAATTGTTTCAACGGATCCTTTGCGAAGTTCTCCGCCTGTCCTCGGGTTGTACCATTGAACGCTGTAAGTTCCCGCAGCCAGTGTGATTTCAGAGGCCTTGCCTTCAGGGAGATATACTGCATATGTTTTTCCTTCCTCGGAGAAGCAGTAATCGCCGGGATCCTTTGTCAGTTCATCGCTGCTCTGCATGCGGCTGAATGGAAGCTTATTCCTGAAGAAGTCAAGAGCCACCGTAGTTTGTTCCCAGAGCTTTTCCCTGCTCCTGAAATCCTCGCAGTTAAGGTCGGAATGAGGGAACCTGTAGCCGAAGTACCATTCCACGCCACCGCCTCCTGCCATGAGGTTTCCCCACAGCACCTTGTGCCTGATTGTATCATGTCCCGGGTCAAACTGGTCGGGAAGGGCACCTTTCCAGTGCTGCCCGATCTCGTCGGAACATACGACCCATTTGTGAAGCGAATCGGATGACCTGTTAATCCAGTAGAGAGTCTCCGAGTGCACGTCATTGACACTTCCGCACTGTACCGAAGGGCCTTCGACATTCCTGAAGCCAAGGTACTGGGTCATGTCCTTCCTTCTCTGGTCCATTGCTGAATGAGTGTGAATGACAATGAAGTTATCCCAGGGGTCAATTTTTCTAAGGTAGTCGGCCGTAAGCTTTGTGTCGGCATATGTCTGTCCATAGGGGGAAAAGTTTGCCTCATGCTGTTCTTCCCCTAGGTTCCAGGTAATTGCAAGGTGGTGTGAGAAGCGGGCAACAAGCTCTCTCAGGTAAAGCTTGCGCTGCACATCGAGCTTTCCGCAGTCGAGAAGGCACTGGTTCTCGGTTTCCTGCAGGACAATATGAAGCATCATGCCAAGTTTCTCTGCATGTTCAAAAACAATCTCCCACTGGTCGAGCTTGCTGCAGTCGAACCTGTATCTTTCGTTCCTGTCAGTGTAGGGCCATACATCCTCACCATCTCCAAGGATGTTCATTGTGATGAAATAAATACTGTTAACACCTTTTGAGGAGAGATAATTCAATGCCCCGATAAGGCCCTTTCCCTTGCCATCCTGCCATTGAGGATCACCTTCTTTCCAGTCAGCCTTATGAGGATCATAGGAATGCAGACCAAGGTTCGGTGTTGCCTCTCCGCTCCTTGCCTTGTTGTTGCCTCCGTACCAGGTACCGTCGAAATCATTGTATCCCAGTAGATTCTCAGGCGAATCAGTGCCTCCCTTCAGGAAAAATTCTCCTGATCCTGAATACTTCAGGTATCTCTCACCTGTATAGACGATCCTTCCTTTTGCCCTGAGGTCAGGGGAGCTTTTATCGCTTTCGGTTATTAGGAGACTGCCGCTTATCCCGTCAAAGCAGCAGGGATTTCCGTCAGAACTGTCATTCGAAATGGCGGCATTCCTCCCTTTCACGAAACTCAGCGTATATTGCCATTCTCCTGCTGAGGGAGGAGAAAATACTACTCTCCATTTGTTCCCGGAACGAGCCGAGGTTTCGGCAGCATTTCCGTCGGCTGAATAATAACCCGGAACGCTTATTGCCTCGTCACCTTTTCTGAATTCAGCTTCCATCCTGTAATCAGTAAAGGGATTAATTGTATCATATTCACTTGTTTCCGGTCCGTTCACTGTAATAGTGATCTTGTGGAAGGTTTTCATATCACCTTCAATTACAGGGATTGAGGAGCTGTCACATGACACAGCGATGACAAAGGGAAGCAAAATTGCCGCAACCCGGGGAAGGTTTAGTTTTTTCATATTCTGACTTTGTTTTATCAAATATAGCATTTCACTTCAAATCAAGGCTGTGATGCAGGTAAAATGAGGCCGGGGTATGCATATTCATGATAAATGTCATGAAATTTTGGTCTGTTTAAGAGAATAAATTAACTTGTAAACCGAAACAGTACAATAAAGGGAGGGGAAACAGAACAAAAAATGAAGTTGCTTGTTAGTTGGACAGGAATGGAATATTAGGGTGCGAAGCAGGCACCCGGCGGGGTATGAAGCAGCAGAATAAATCTCAAAATATATAGAATGATTTTCGATTTTGATCTCATCAGCACGTTTTATTCAGGACTTCCTTCAAAGATCGAAGCAATAAGAAAGAAAGCCGGGCGACCTCTTACAGTGAGCGAAAAGATACTTTTTTCACATTTGTATAATGATTATCCGCTTGCAGGCTATAAAAGAGGAAGCGATTATGTCGATTTTGCACCTGACAGGGTGGCAATGCAGGATGCAACCGCACAGATGGCCCTGCTTCAGTTCATGAGCGCTGGCAGGGGGAGCACCGCTGTTCCCTCATCGGTCCATTGCGATCACCTCATTATGGCAAAATCAGGTGCTACGGAAGACCTCAGGACTGCAAATTTTACAAATAAGGAGGTTTATGATTTTCTAAGCCAGGTCTGCAACAAGTATGGCATCGGGTTCTGGAAGCCAGGAGCCGGAATAATTCATCAGATAGTGCTCGAGAATTATGCCTTCCCGGGCGGGATGATGATAGGTACTGACTCTCATACACCTAATGCCGGAGGTCTTGGCATGGTTGCAATAGGAGTCGGAGGCGCAGATGCTGTAGATGTAATGACAGGCATGGCTTTCGAGCTGAAGCTGCCAAAACTGATTGGAATAAAGCTCAGCGGCAGGCTTGGCGGGTGGACATCGGCAAAAGACATAATTCTTAAAGTTGCCGGGATACTTACAGTCAGCGGAGGTACCGGGGCAATAGTTGAATATTTCGGCGAAGGAGCCGAAGCCCTTTCAGCAACAGGAAAAGCAACAATCTGCAACATGGGCGCCGAGATAGGGGCAACGTGTTCGGTATTCGGTTATGATGCCTCAATGGAGAAATACCTTGCCGCAAGCGGCAGGCAGGCTGTTGCGGAACTTGCCACGGGCAACAGGGAACATCTTGTCTCGGATCCGGAAATACTGGCAGATCCTGCTTCTTATTATGACAGGTACATTGAGATTAACCTCTCTGAACTTGAGCCGTATATTAACGGTCCGTTTACGCCTGACCTTGCAACCCCGCTCTCGAAGATGAAGGAAGCTGCCGCTGCCTTTGGATGGCCTGTTGATATTGAAGTGGGCCTCATCGGGTCCTGCACCAATTCTTCCTACGAGGACCTTTCACGTGCGGCTTCAGTTGTGAGCAAGGCCCTTGGCGTAAACCTTATGCCTAAAGCGGAATTCAAGATCACCCCCGGGTCGGAACAGGTCAGGATGATTGCAGAACGCGACGGATTCCTTGAAATATTCAGACAGGCCGGAGGAGAGATATTTGCCAACGCCTGCGGTCCCTGTATAGGTCAGTGGGACAGGCAGGGATCCGAAAAGAATCCTGTTAACACTGTCATTCACTCTTTTAACAGGAACTTTGCAAAACGCACAGACGGGAATCCAAATACAAACGCCTTTGTTGCCTCTCCCGAGATTGTCACAGCACTTACTTTTGCAGGGAAACTTACTTTCAATCCTCTTACCGACACTCTTAAAAATTCCGAAGGAAAGGATGTAATGCTTCCCGAACCTTCAGGTCTCGACCTTCCTCCCGGTGGTTTTGACAGGATCGAATCAGGGTATCAGAAGCCCGATCCTGCAGGCGCTGCTGAGGTATTTATAGATCCTGCTTCAGACAGGCTCCAGGTTCTTCAGCCCTTTGAGGAATGGGATGGAAATGATTATGAAAGGCTTCCGCTTCTAATAAAAGTCAGGGGAAAGTGCACAACTGATCATATTTCAATGGCCGGTGTCTGGCTTAAGTACAGGGGCCACCTTGAGAACATCTCTAACAATTACATGATAGGGGCTCTGAATTCATTCAATGATAAGACAAATTCAGTAATTAACCAGCTTAGCGGGAAGTTTGACACGGTTCCCGCAGTCGCGAGGGCATATAAAGCTGCCGGCATAGGTTCAGTTGTTGTGGGTGAGGAGAATTTTGGTGAAGGATCATCGCGCGAGCATGCTGCAATGGAGCCACGCTACCTGAATGTCAGGGTTGTGCTTGTGAAATCATTTGCACGTATCCACGAGACTAATCTCAAGAAGCAGGGGATGCTTCCCCTTACTTTCTCAGAAAAGTCGGACTATGACAAGTTCAGGGAAAACGACAGGGTATCTGTTAAGGGGCTGAAGGAATTTGCTCCAGGAAGGCAGCTGGTAGTTGAATTGCATCATGATGACGGAACAGTTGAAGCCATTAAGGTAAATCATACGTTCAGCCAGTCGCAGATCGAATGGTTCAGGGCAGGAGGCGCTCTCAACCTGATAAGAAAGGCATAAAGGCGCAACGGCGCTACGGCGTAGCGGAATAACGGCTTAACGGTTTTATCCCCTCCGGTAGGGCCCGGAAGACCGCAAGACCGCAAGACCGCAAGACCGCAAGACCGCAAGACTGAAAGACTGCGAGACATTGATGATTAATAATTTATTAGTGAAACATACCTATGACACCTGAAAGAATTACACTTAAGAACGGGAAACTGAACGTTCCCGACAATCCGATTATCCCTTTTATTGAGGGCGATGGCACAGGACCCGACATATGGAAAGCCTCGGTCAGGGTTTTTGATGCTGCCGTTGACAAAGTTTTCGGCGCGAAGAAGAAGATTGCCTGGAGGGAAGTGCTTGCCGGCGAGAAGGCGTTCAAACTCACCGGAAACTGGCTCCCTGCCGAAACGCTTGCTGACTTCAGGGAATACCTTGTCGGGATAAAGGGCCCGCTCACGACACCTGTCGGGGAGGGAATGCGCTCGCTAAATGTTGCCCTGCGTCAGGAACTGGACCTGTATACCTGCTACAGGCCCGTGAGGTACTTCAGTGGTGTTCCAAGTCCAGTCAAGCGACCCGAACTTGTTGACATGCATATTTTCAGGGAAAATACAGAGGATATATATGCCGGCATCGAGTTCATGCACGGGCTGCCTGAGACCGAAAAGATCAAGAACTTCCTCATATCGGAAATGGGAGTGAAGAAGATAAGGTTTCCGAAAACATCATCTTTTGCAATAAAGCCTGTTTCAGTAGAGGGAACAGAAAGACTCGTGAGGCAGGCAATTCTTTTTGCTGTCAGCAGGAAGCTACCCTCGGTGACACTTGTTCACAAGGGAAACATTATGAAGTATACTGAAGGATCTTTCATGAAATGGGGCTATGCCCTGGCGGAACGCGAATTCGGAGACAAAGTGTTTACCTGGGCGCAGCATAAGAAGATAGCCGATGCAAGCGGAACCGATGCTGCCGACAAAGCGCAGAAGGATGCTGAAAAGGCAGGGAAGATCATAATAAAGGATGTTATTGCCGATGCATTCCTGCAGCAGATACTGACCCGCCCTGCCGAATATTCGGTTATAGCAACGCTTAACCTTAACGGTGATTATATCTCAGATGCTCTTGCTGCAATAGTGGGAGGAATAGGGATAGCCCCCGGTGCCAATATCAACTATGACTCCGGGCATGCAATTTTTGAGGCTACTCATGGAACGGCTCCCAAATATGCCGACCAGGATAAGGTCAACCCGGGATCCGTTATACTCTCTGGAGCCCTGATGTTCGATCACCTGGGCTGGCCCGAAGTGACTGAAAGAATATATTCGGGTCTTGAAAAGACAATACAGTCGAAGAAGGTTACATACGATTTTCACAGGCTGATGGAAGGGGCAAGCCTTGTTAAGACATCAGAATTTGCCGACGCCATTATATCAAACTTGTAATATTGAATTCATAACCATTATAAACCCACCCCTGGCCCCTCCCGGGAGGGGATAATAACTCCAAACTCCAAACTTCCCACCATGACCAATCCAGATTTTATCCAGAAGCTTGATGCCCTTGTCAGGGAATCGTGTCAGATCGACAGCACTCTCTTCGAAGAGTATGATGTAAAACGCGGGTTAAGGAACAAGGACGGAACTGGGGTGCTTGTCGGGCTTACGAACATTGGCGATGTTGTAGGCTACAAAAAGGAGGATGGGAAAGTAGTCGCGATTCCGGGGAGGCTGCTTTACAGGGGTATTGACATAGAGGATATTACAAGCGGCTTCCAGAAGGAGGACAGGCATGGCTTTGATGAGACCGTCTACCTGCTGATGACAGGTAAGCTTCCGGGGAAGGAGGAGCTGAAAGAGTTTTCAGGGTATATGGCATCGCTGAGGCCGCTTCCTGACGATTTTACAAAGGATATGATCCTGTCGATGAAGGGGAAGGATGTTCTTAACATACTTGCTCGT
>JALOMK010000091.1 GCA_025455505.1 Bacteroidales bacterium | reverse complement strand
AGGGTGAGACTGTTAATTGTTATGCCGGTTGCATAGAAAAAATTAAAGGCCGCATATACTGAAACAGGAATTGATACGGCGATGATAATGACGAGTCTTATATTCCTCAGGAAAAACCAGAGTATCACAACAGCCATCAAACCGCCTGTAATTGCCAGGTTTATTATCTGGTCGATGTTTTTTTCCATCACCTCGGCCGTATTACTCTGAATTGAAACTTCAACTCCCGATGGCGCCAGTTTTTTATTAAGGGAATTCACCTGGCTGATTACATCGTGGCTGAGGTCGATAAGGTTAGCCTGGTTGTCGTTTGCAAGCGAGATTGTAACGGCATCGAGACCATTGACCCTGCTGTAGGAGCTTTGTTCCTTGACGCCGTAGAATATCACGGCAATATCGCGCAAAAGGATAGGCCCTTCGCTTTTTACAATCAGGTTGCCGATTTCAGATACGTCAGTATATTCCGATGTTACATTTACGAAAAGCTCATTGCTCCCGTCCCTGACCTTCCCGGCAAAGGTCTTGTTCGCATTGTTGCTGTTCAGCAGCTGGCTTACCCGGCTCATCGAGATGCCGTTTGCCTTGCAGGCTCTCTCATTCAGCTGGACCTCGATTGAGTTCTCCTGGCCTCCGTATACCTCCACGCTTGCAATGCCATCGATGTTCTCCAGATCCGGCTTTACTTCCCTGTCGGCTATGTTCCTGAGCCTGTCGGTGCCGCCTTCGCCTCTTACCTGCAGTTCCATGAACTGGTTTGTGAGCATTTCGGTGTCAATCTTCAGGATGGCAATAATAAACTCCTCAGGCAGGCTGTTTTTAACTATATCTATCTTTTCCTGGAGTTTGAGGTAGGCATATTTCAGGTCTGCTCCCTGGTTGTAATATATTGAAATGACACCGTAGCGTGAAGTGACGTTTGTCTCTATCTTCTCAATTCCCTCAAGGGTCCCTATTGCTCCCTCGATGGGTATTATGGCCTGCGATTCGATATATTTGGGATCCATCTCCTGCTGCGATCCCACCTGTACTACAAGAAGCGGAAGCTCGGCATTCGGCAGAAGCTCAACTGACAGTTTACTGTACGACACATAACCAAGCATCGTAAGCCCTGTGAAGAGCATTATTATCAGTATCCTTCGCTTTAGTATAAAGTCCATTTTCAGTTTATCTAAGTGCTTTGTTGCTAAGCATCTGCTTTAGGATTTCCTCTCAGCCATGCTGAGAAACTGTCGAATACCCAGTAAACGCATGGTATTACCACAAGTGTAAGCACAGATGACGACACCAGGCCTCCCACAACAGCCAGGGCCATAGGAGCGCGGAGTGAAGCGCTTTCGCCAATGCCAAGTGTTAGCGGCAGCAGGGCCAGTATTGTTGTGAGGCTTGTCATGAGTATTGGTCGTATCCTCTGCATACCTGCCCTTATAATTGCTTCCTTTTTGTCTATACCTTCCTCCCTGAGCTGGTTTATCCTGTCGATGAGAAGGATGGCATTATTCACAGCTATACCGCCGAGCATTATTATTCCTATATATGCCATCATGTTGAGTGTCTCGCCTGTTATCAGGAAAGTGATCACAGTTCCAACGCCTGCAAAGGGTATCGTGAGCATTATAATAAACGGCTGGATCACTGACTCAAACTGTGCAGCGAGTACCATAAATACAAGTACAAGGGAAAGTATCAGCGCAAATGAGAGGTTCGACATCGATTCCTTTCTCCTGAGCTCCTCCCCCGTGAATTCCATCTTGTAGTCGACAGGCAGGGTTACAGCCTTAAGGGCTTCCTGTGAATTCCTTATTACCTTGTCGAAGGCGGCATCGCTTCCTACCATTGCATATACATAAGAGGTCCTGGCCTGGTTCCTCCTTGTTATTTCCCTCGGGCTCACAAGAGTCCTGACTGCCGCAAGCTCGCTCAGCGGCACCTTTACGCTTCCGGCGCTTATCATCAGGTCGCGGAGCTGGCCCAGAGATATATCGCCCAGCTTTATTGTAATATCCTTCATCTCACCGTCCTTTTCAAAGCTTCCGGCTGATGATCCGGTGAGATAACTCTTCACCTGGCTGATAACACTTTCGGATGTGACATTATAGTAACTCGACTTGAACCTGTCGATTGCAACTTCGACTTCAGGAGTGCCTTCGTCGAGAGAGGTTGATATATTATAAAGGTCTTTATTCTCTGAAAGAATTGCTTTTGCCTCATTGACAAGCTTTTCGAGCTCTGCATAGTCTTCGCCTGATATTTCGAGGGCGAAGGGGGCGCCTGAATTCCCCAGGGTCGACTGCAGTGAGGTCTCTTCCCTTGAGAAGTTCAGATCAATATCGGGGATAGTTTTAAGGTAGGTCCCGATCAGGGAAATGGCTTCCTCCGTGATGGTGGCAAACTCCTTTTTCAGGAGAATGCGGAGCTGGGCGGTATTCTCGCCCCTGATTGCTCCGCCCTGGTCAACTGTGCTGTTATTATCGGAACCAGACATGCTGTAGATCATGTCAATCTTCTCCCCGAGAAGGCCCCTGACAATGTCTTCGGTTTTTTCTGCAGTACTTCTTGTCCTTTCAAGGCTTGTCCCCTCCGGAAGTGTAAGGTTTAATGTGAACTCGGCAGATTCTGATTTTGGCATGAATTCACTTCCCAGCATCGGGATTGCCAGAACGGCACCGGCAAGAAGCAGTGCAGCCAGGAAAATAACCAGTCCCCGCCTTTCCACAACTGACCTGATTACAGGCTCATACCACCGGAGGCTCACTGAATGAGTGATCTTCCTGTTTTGTTTTTTCCCTGTGAAGAGCGTTGACACAAGCATCGGGATGACAAGCATTGCAATCACAAGTGAAGCCAGCAGCGAAAAGGCCACTGTCCATGCCTGGTCGCGGAACATCTCCCCTGATGCCCCGTGAAGGTATACTATCGGAAGAAATACAACTATTGTAGTTACCGTGGATGCTGTAATGGCTCCGCCAACTTCACCGGTACCCTGTATGACAGCCTCTTTCAGGGGCATGCCTCCTTCGCGCAGCCTGGTAATGTTTTCAAGGACCACAATTGCATTGTCAACAAGCATGCCGGCACCCAGGGCAAGGCCCCCGAGAGTCATTATGTTGAGGGTAAGGTCGTTGAAGTACATCAAATTGAAGGTGGCTATTATCGAGACGGGTATTGCGATGCTTATGACAAGGGTGGTCCCGATACGCCTGAGGAAGACATAAAGTATAATCACCGCCAGTATTATCCCCATTATAAGGGTGTTCTTTACTTCTCCTATTGCATTGTCGATGAAAGCACCCTGGTCCTGGACTTTTATGAACTGGTAACCGGGAAGGGATTTTTCGAGTTCGCTGACGGCAGTTTCAAGGCTTTTCACAGCATCCACAGTGTTGTATTCAGGTTCCTTGTAAATGAGCAGTCCTATGCATCTCTCCCCGTTCAGTGTCACTATGTTCTCCGGGTCCTTGTTCGCGAAGCCGACAGTTGCGATGTCCCTGAGGTATACGGGAACCCTTTCTGAAGCTGAAGCGCCTGCTGCTGAGGCCGCAGTTGTTCCACCGGCAGCTGATGCTGCGGAAGACGCATCATCGCTGCCCTGCTGCCTGAAACCCACGATTATGTTTTTCAGGTCTTCAATATTCTCCAGGAGGCTGACACCCTTTATAACATATTTTAAACCCATGTCGACGAGCGAACCGCCTGATACGTTCCTGTTGTAATTGGCTATCTGTGCTGCTATTCCGTCGGAGGTAAGCCCGAAAGATTCAAGGACGTATTTGTTGGTTTCGATCACAACCTCGCTTTCCTCGATTCCCGTCAGCTTAACATCGGCAACACCTTCTATCCTCACAAGTTCGTTCCTTATATAGTTCTCAGCGACTTTGCGGAGGTCCTCCATGTTTTCAGTACCCGGCCGCTTGAGCGCCACTGTCATCACCGGAGATGCATTAGGGTCATACTGCGATATTGTAAAATCATCGAGATCGGAGTTCTGGCTGAAGGAGTTCATTTCTTTCTGGAGGTCAAGGAAGGCTTCATCCATGTCCTTGTTCCAGTCATATTCCACGGTGACTATTGCCGAGCCGACCCTTGAAACTGATGAAACCTGAACCACATCGCTCTGGCGCATGGAAAGCGACTCAATCTGGTCAACATAGTTCTTTTCAATCTCTTCGGGCGGTTTTTCCCCTGCCTTTATCTCTATATATATTTTCGGGGTATTCAGGTCGGGAAAGAGGTCGGTGCCAAGTTTGCCGAACGAGATGAAACCGAGCAGCACAATGCCCAGCACCAGCATCAGCACGGTGACCGGGTTGTTTACCGCAAAACGGGCAATACTGTTCATGTCAGTTACTTGATTATTTTAACTTTCGACCTGTTGCTGAGGGTTTCAAAGCCGCTTGTCACAACCCGGTCATTTTTAGCAAGTCCGCGGATCACTTCAATATCAGTCAGGTTCTCAAGACCCGTTTCGATTATCCTTTCTGCGGCGACCCCCCTGTCGACGACAAATACTGTTTTTCCCCTCTGGCGTGAAAGGATTATGCTTTTTGGAATTACGATAACCGAATCTTTCCTGTTTGTCACAATATCGGCTTTGACAAACATTCCGGGGCGGAGAAGGTAATCGGAATTGTTTATTGTAATAGTACCCTTGAAGGTGCGGGTGCTGGCATCGATTGCAGGTGACAGCTGGGAGATGTTCCCTCTGATCGTGTCTTCAGGGATTGTATAGTTTGTAAGTTTTGCAAGCTGTCCGGGTTTTATCTCGGCAATGTATTTCTCAGGCAGCTGAACATCCATGTACATGTTCTGGTAATCCATGATCTTTACAATTGTCTTGCCTGTTTCCACCTGGGTGCCCTGTGTGTAGTAGGGGAGGTCCACAATAACACCGTCGATTGGAGCTGTTACTTTTGTTTTTTCGAGCTGCAGCTCAGCAGTTTCAACAGCGATCCTTGCATTTTCGAAGTTCAGGCCGGCAGTCTTGAGCTCCTTAAGCGTTACCCCGCCTTTTTCATAAAGTGAAGTTTGTTTCTTGAATTCGCTTTCGGTCAGCTCAAGGTTTAGCTTTTTGGCTTCGAGCGAAATGTTTATTACATACTCCTTGTCTTCGAGCCTGGCAATCAGGCTTCCTGCTTTGACCCTGTCGCCTAGTTGCCAGTTTCTTCCTGTCTGTGGATTCTTTTCGAGAAAATAGGATGCAGTTACCTTCGATTTTACCTCAATGTCTCCCTTAGGAAAAGCTGTCCCGGTGGTGTTGATGAATTCTTCTATTGATTTAAGACGGATGTCTTCAACTGAGACCGGGATCTCAACATCGGCTGTCAGGTTCTGATCCTGGTTACGGCAGCCTGTGATGGCTGTGAGTGCAATTGCAACTGCAAGAAAATATTTTTTCATATAATTGGTTGTTTATTTTTCTTCAAGGGATGTTACAGGGCTTACGGCTTCTTTCTTTTCGAAATCATAGAGCGTCTGGATCTTAAGATTCAGCAGTTCGAGCTTGTAGGAAATCAGTGAGTTTGTAAGAGACAGCTGCTGTTCCGAGAGCTGGTTCTGGTATATGTTGAGGTCCATGCCTGTAAGGTCGCCGTTCTTATATTTTTCAAGATTCAGGTCATATGTGAGCTGGGCGTTCGTGATCGACTGCCTGGCAATGGCTATCTGGTTCCTCAGGTTAAGCAGGTTCCTGTATACTTTTCTGATTCCGATTATTATGTTATTCTGTTCATCTTCAAGGCTGATATTGGCGCTTTCTATCGATGCCTCCGTTGCCTTTATCCTCGACTTTCTCTCACCCCAGTCCCATAGAGGGATTGTAAGAGACAGAGAGACAGCTTCATTGTTCGTGGGGTTGGCATATACATCGGCAACATTTTCGTTATCGCCGAAGAGGCCGAATGAAAGTCCCAGGTTGCCCCTGAATTCATTGAGTGCCTTTGTCTGGATGAGGTCGAACTGTGACGATTCGATATTTATCTCGCGCTGCCTCAGTTCCATCCTGTTGGCAAGGCCCTGGTCTATTGCAAAAGAGATATCGACGCTGATAGTGTCAACTGCAATATTCGGAAGCACGACAATCTCGTCGAAAAGGCTCATCCCAATGAGAAGCTTGAAGTCGTCCTTTGCATTTTCGAGGGCAACCTGCTTGTTTTCATAATCGGATTTTGTTGTTGCGAGGTTGAGTTCGGCCTGGAAGAGTTCCTCCTTTCTCGAAATTCCTGCATCGACCTTTGTGCTTATTATATCATAGCTTTTCTTCATGTTTTCGTATGCCTGGCTGGCTATGTCGAGGCTCTGCTGCTGCTGGTAGACATAATAGAAGGCCTGTGAAACTGTTCTTTCGAGAGCAAGAAGCTGTATTGCATAATTCAGCTTCGAGTTTTCGAGCGCCAGCTCCAGTTCCTTGAGGTTGAGCTTTGTCCGGTTATATGTGAACAGCGGCTGGTCGAGGTTGAGCGACAGGTTATTGCTGAAACCCTTGCTTGTTGTGTTTGTGTATTCGCTGTAGGAGTCAAAGTATCCGAACCTGTTCGACAGCGAGATTCGGGCGTCGGTCCAGATTATTGGCTGCGATATTGTGAAGTTCCCGTAGCTTTCGGTTGTCGTCCTCGAATACCAGTCTGATATCAGCTCGTTGAATTCCCTGTTCTGCGTATAGCTTAAAGGGTTCAGCGTAAGTGAGAAATTCGATTTGAGGGTCGCTCTCTGGGCATTAAGGTTTTCCTCGCTCCTCACGAGGTTCAGGCGTGTGATCTTCATATCGGGGCTGTTGATCTCCGCGACGTCGAGTGCCTGTTCCAGTGTCATTCCCTGCTGGGCAAATGCATCAAAGGCTGTCCACAGGATTAAGAGAATCAATAATATTCTGGTCTTCATGAATGCAGATATTGTTTTCATTTTTAAAAATTCAAAGTGCTCAGTTCTGCCATACCCATCTGATGGCATCGCCTATGACGAGCCGCCCTGTGGTCTGGTTTGTAAGTTCGACTTTTGCGCTGTCGGGCGAGAGGTAATACCTTCCCAGCATGTTCCATCCTCCCTCTGCATTCTCATAGTCGAGGGTGATCTCCTCAACTCCTTCGTCGTGGTATATCTTGTAATGCATTTCCTTGAACTGGTCTTCCTGCTGTGCCGCCAAAAAGTCGCCTGCCCCCGGGCCTTCAGCGCCCTGGCCCCCCGGGCCTCCGCCCCTGGCACCGGCCCTTACAGCCATCCTGTTTATTGCCTTGCCCACGTAGCAATAAATGTCATAGTATCCGGGCCGGGATATTGCAGTTTTCCAGAGCACAGAACGGTCCCCTGTTCCTCCCCTTGTATAAACCGACGACCTTACATATTTCCCGTAGTAATTGTTCTGGACGACCGGCTGCCAGTATTCAGGAATATTCCACATCCTGATAGTCTCGTAGGTCTGGCCGCTTCTGCGGTTTATCCTGAATAACTTTTTCAGGGGGCTGAGCATTATCTGCTGTCCGTTTATGAAGCCGGGGTCTTCGTTGTCGACTATTATCTCCGAAGGATCTGTAAGAGTGGGAGCCGCGGCGAGTGTTTCCTCACCTGTGAATTCCTTCTGCAGGCCTCTTGTCTTTGCAATATCATTTATCGGAAGGGTGATCTCACCGGGTATATTTCTTGTAAAGAGGGTGTTGAGGATCATTGCCCTGGGCTGGCCATCGAGTACAATACCGACTCTTTTCGATTCACGCGGTGCGAGCAGGACTATTTTTGATACATCCGACACATCCATTCCCCTGCCCTGCATAAATGCAAGCCCTGAACCAGGTCCTTCCGGTGAAAATCCTCTTGCACCAGGTCTTCCCTGCATACCGGGACCCTCGCCTCTGAACGAAATATTGAATACACCCGGCACTTCTTCAGGATTTAAAGCAGTAAAAGATACCTGGTACCTCGATCTTTCATTTACAACTACCTCATTTACCTTAAGACCCGAAAAGAGAAATCCCGGTTGTTCTCTGCCGTTGAACCACTTATCGAGATAGGGATAAAAGTCAAAATTGAACTCTTCCTTAACATCACTTCTGAATTTCATTAAATCGATACTTCTGAAT
>JALOMK010000090.1 GCA_025455505.1 Bacteroidales bacterium | reverse complement strand
GGATTTACATTGCCCCCGCTCCTGTCGAAATCGGTTGCGTGAACATGTATTACAAGCGGTTTACCTGACACTTCCATTGCAGCGATACCGGCAGGATATGCAAGCCAGTCGTGGGCATGAATTATATCAAAGTCATTCTCCCCGGCTATAACTGAGGCGACAATTGAGTACTTCTCAATTTCCTCGAGGAGATTATTCCCGTACTTGCCCGAGAAATCAATTTTACCCTTGCTGTTTGTCTGAACGAAGCGGCTGAAGGATGCAACTTCCGATTTAGTCAGTGTCCAGAAATCCTCAGGGTCGGTATAGGGAACTATCTTCGACGACACCTCAATCATTTCAAGAGGCCGTTTCAGGCCCTTGAAATAAACATGTTTGAATGCCACGGGCACCTCGTTGGCGCCTATAAGCCTTACCATAGCCTGATCCTCGTCGCCCCATGCCTTTGGCACAACAAAAATAACTTCAAGATCATCAAGGGTCGCCATGCCCTTTGTAAGGCCGTAACTGGCAGTCCCCAGGCCGCCTGAGATATGTGGCGGAAACTCCCATCCAAACATTAAAACACGCATATCCTCTTAATATTGATTTGCATAATTCTTTTCAAGGATATCCATTATCCTGAGCACCTCGCCAACGCTCCAGGCCTGCGAGATGGAACCGTTCGGGGCATGGGGGGGATCACCGTCGTGAATTTCCGAAAGCGTGCTTATCCCATGCTCTCCCATTACAGCCTCAAGACCGTAAATAAGCTTCCTGATCTTCTGCACACCCTGGTTTCCGTATACCCTGAGCCATCCCTCACAGAACGGCCCGTAGAGCCATGGCCACACAGTTCCCTGGTGATATGCACTGTCGCGCTCTGCCTGGTTGCCCTTGTAAATACCCTTGTAATAAATATTCCCGGGCGACAGGGTCCTCAGCCCCCTTATTGTAACAAGCTCCTTGTCGGCAACATCGAGAATCCTCTTCATCTGTTCCTTGGTAAGCATTGAGTGAGGTAGCGATACTGCGATAACCATATTGGGCCTCACGAAATTGTTCTTCCCCTCCCTGTCATTTACATAGTCCGACAGGTAACCCAGTTTCTCATTCCAGAAAGTATCAATGAATGACTCCTTTATAAGTTCAGGCAGGTTCCCGTATTCTTTGATCAGCTGTTTATCCTTAAATCTGGCAGCCATTTCCAGGGCAAAACAGACAGCATTATACCACAGTGCATTTATCTCAACCGCATATCCACCCCTGGGTGTAACAGGCACTCCGTGCACTACGGCATCCATCCATGTGAGTGCCTTGCCCGGGGCGTCAGCATATATAAGCCCGTTCCCGCGCATGTGTATATTGAATCCCGTACCGTTCCTGTAAGCATTTAAAACAGCTTTCGCCGCAGCGCCATACCTCTCCCACACATCCTCACCTCCCTGTTTCAGGTATTGCTGAAGAGCCCAGAAAAACCACAGGGGTGCATCGATCGAATTGAAAGCCGGATTGCTTTCATCTCCCATATTTGGAAATAGTCCGTTGCGCATCCTCTCCACCTGTGTATCAAGGACCTCCCTGAACAGGCTCAGCCCGTGACGGGCAAGCGCTATGCCGGGCAGCGATATGAATGTATCACGGCCCCAGGCTCCGAACCAGGGGTAACCGGCTATTATTAGTGTCTTCCCGCCACGTTTCTCAATAAACTGCTGGGCGGCATTGCGCAGACAGTTTGCAAAACTGTCCCTGCCTATCTTGCCTGTTACAGTCTTAGTGAACTTCGACTTCAGGCCTGAGCATTTCTCCTCTTTTGTTGAAGCGGAAAACACTATCACATCGCCTTCCTTCGCGCTCAGCTCAAAGAAGCCCGGAGTGAAAAGGTCTTCTGAATAATCATAACCGCGCTTCTGCTCCTCGGGGTATTCAACACCAAGATACCAGTCGGGAACGTGAACGAATTCAGGCTTCTGCGAGAACTGGAGATTAAGATAGGGGAATCCTTCATACATCCTCGACCTTATTCCGTTCTCAACTGCTTCAACCTTGGTGTTTGCAAACAGGTTGGCATGCGTAAGCTGGTGTATGTTCCTGAAAGCCAGAAAGGGCCTTACCTGCAGTTTGAGCGGTTCCGGTGCCTCTAAAATAGTGAACCTTAGCAGGAACTGCTCTTCGTAGTGAACGAGTAGCCTTTCCTGCCTGATCATCACTCCTCCCACCCTGTAAACCCGGGAAGGAATCCTGTCAGCATTATAATCTTCAATATACTTGTGACCCTTGGGATTAAAGTAATCCCCCTTGTACTTCCTGATGCCTGTGTTGAAGCTCTTCTCATTGTTCAGAACCGTTACGTCTATCGATGACAGTAATACGTGACGGTCACCTCCGAAGGCATCTACCGGACATACAAGGAGACCGTGGTACTTCCTTGTATTGCAACCGACAATTGTTGTGGAAGAGTAAGAGCCGGCCCTGTTTGTCCTTATGATCTCCCTGTTGAGCGAAAACTCAAGATTTACAACCTGGCTCTTTTCAAACTTGATATAACTCATAGATTTCTGTTTGAGAATTAAGAATACAGTTTAGTAAGTTACCAAAAATTACTTTACCAAACAAGCTGAGATTCATGATGCAAAGAAAATTAAATATCCGTTAACTGAGTGTATGGAAGGATAAAAAAAAGAATAACTTTGCTGCGCTTTGAAAGTTCATTGTTAACTAAATATTTTGTGGATGAAGCTAAGGTCGGCGCTGGTACTACTTGCAATCATCGCGCTTGCAGGATGCAGGAACAATACTGTGACAATTTCCGGAACTCTTGAAAGCCCCACCCTGGGAGAGTATATTTATCTCGACGAACTGATGTCGGACAGGCTCAAACCTGTTGATTCGGTTAAGATCGGCGACGGTGGAAAATACGCTTTCAGTTTCGACACGGAGCATCCTTCAATGTATATTCTAAGGTTCAGCCAGAATAATTTTCTTACTCTTGTTGTCAGCCCGGGAGAAAAGATAAGCATCGGATCGCACCGCGATTCTCTTAATTTTCCGTCTGTCATCAGGGGATCAGCCGGTACTGAGAATGTTGTCAGATACAACAATGCCCTCAGAAAGACAGTAGCCGTACTTGGAGGCCTGAACGAAACATATATGAAAAACATCGACAACCCCAGGCTCCCTGCAGTCATAGATTCGCTCGACTCGGTTGCCGAAGGCTATCTCACTGAAATAAACCAGTTCACGAAGGATTATATCGATTCTAACCTCGGCTCGCTCGAGACGCTTATCGCGCTTTACCAGCAGGTAGCCCCGGCTGTTCCAGTACTCAACGCCGAGGAAGACCTTGCCTGGTTCGTAAAAGTTGACTCCGCTCTCTTCAGGCAATATCCCCAGTATGAACCGGTGATGTCGCTTCACAAACAGGTTCAGCTCCTTGTCGAGAACTTCGGCGGAAGAGCGGAGGCAGGACCGGCTCCCGGCGAGAGAGCCCTCGCTCCCGATATAAGCCTGCCGGGCCCTGAAGGCGATACAATAACATTATCTTCAACAAGGGGATCCGTTGTTCTGCTCGATTTCTGGGCAGCATGGTGCGGCCCCTGCAGGATGGAAAATCCCAACCTTGTTGCAGCATACGACAAGTATCGCAGGAAAGGATTCCAGATCTACCAGGTGTCGATCGACAAGACAAAAGAAGCCTGGCTCAAGGGAATAGAGGATGATAAGCTTGGAAGGTGGATACATGTGAGCGACCTTCAGTACTGGAATTCACCGGTACTTAAATTATACAATGTAGAATCAATCCCGTCAAATTTCCTGCTCGACAGGGAGGGCAACATCATCGCCAGGAACCTGAGAGGCGATGCCCTCCTGACAAAACTTGCCGAAGTGTTCGGGAAATAAAACTAAACAATCATCTATTGACATGATTCCAGGACCGATGAAACGTTATATATTAATAATTGCATCAGCATTGCTGATTGCGGGCTGCAGCAATAAAGACAAATTCACAATAGAAGGAGTAATAAAGGGAGAGAAAAAGAACACCATATTTCTGAACAGGCTGGAGATCGATACGCCTGTGCTTACCGACTCTGCAAAAGTCGACAGCAAGGGAAGGTTCAGGCTGAGGGTCAGGACTGCCGGTCCCGACTTCTACCAGCTGGGCTGGTCAGAATCCGATTTCATTACTCTCCTGGCAGCCCCGGGTGAAAAAATTAAAATCGAATCGGAAGGAAGGAACCTTTTTGAAAAATACTCAGTATCCGGTTCGGAAGGAAGCTCAAAGATCAAATACCTCGACGAAACCCTTGAAAGGACCAAAAAGAGTCTCGATTCGCTCAGCACTCTGTACAGGGAGCTGTCAGCAAAGCCAGGTTTCGATGCTGAGGGCGCCGCGCTTGAGGATGCCTACAACAAGCTCATAATGAAACAGAGAAGCAAAAACATTGAGTTCATTATCAGCAATACTACTTCCCTGGCCTCCGTAAAAGCGGTGTACCAGAAACTGACTCCCGAGGCATATGTGCTCTATGATCCGAAGGATCTGCAGTTCCTCAAGATACTTTCAGACTCGCTCGGGAAATACTACCCCGGATCAAAGCAGGTACAGGCCCTGGCAATGGATTTCCAGAAGGAGCTCAACCAGATGTATGCCAACCGTCTTGGAGAGCTGACGAAAAACATGCCTGTTACTAAACTCGATCCTGAACTTTCCGACGTGAACGGAAAAAGGATATCACTTTCATCTCTTAAGGGAAAATATGTCCTCCTTTCCTTCTGGTCGGTACGATCGGCGGAATGCGTGAACGAAAACCTGAGGCTGAAGGAACTCTACAAGACATACAGGAACAGGGGATTTGAGATCTACCAGGTAAACCTCGACCAGGATGAGAATCTTTGGAAAAGATCCGTCAGCTTTGATGAACTGCCATGGATAAGCACACGGGAAGACGATCCCGCGAATCCAAAATACGCCCGCCTGTTCAATGTCCAGTCACTCCCGTCAAACTACCTTTTCGACAGGGACGGAGACATCATAGCTGTCAACCTTCACAACAGGGCACTCGCTATCAAACTCGAACAGCTGTTCAAATAGTCCCCCGGGCTTTGGAAAAGAATTCCAAAATATACTTCGCGTCCGATTTTCACCTCGGTCTGCCTGCAGGCAGCTCTCCCGTCCTCAGGGAGAAAAGAGTCACCGCTTGGCTAAGACAGGCAGCTGCTGATGCCACGGAGATCTTCCTGCTTGGCGATGTATTTGATTTCTGGTGGGAATACAGACACGTAGTCCCGAAGGGCTTCACACGGTTCCTCGGTGCAGTGTCGGAAATTACGGATTCCGGAATACCTGTCCACTTCTTCACGGGCAACCACGACATGTGGACAGGCAGCTACCTTTCGGAGGAATGTGGTATGATAGTGCACTATCACCCTCTCACAATTGACATCAACGGAAAGATCTTCCATCTTGCCCACGGCGAGGGACTCGGATCGCAGAGCATTGGTTATAAGGTGCTTCTTTCCGTGTTCCGCAACAAGACATTACAGAAGCTTTATTCTTCCCTGCATCCTGCAATAGGTGTGGGTATAGGGCAGCGATGGTCGCTCAGCTCAAGGCTGGGAAAAGGGGTCAGGCTTGAATTCATGGGAGATGAGAAAGAGGATCTTATCAGGTATGCAAAACAGGTGATGATGTCGGAAAGAGTCGATTATTTCATTTTCGGGCACAGGCATCTTGAAATGAAATACATGCTGAGCCCTGCCTGTGAAATAGTATTCCTGGGCGACTGGATCAACGGCGGCAGTTATGCCGTATGGGACGGTTCAGAACTCAGGTTTGAAATCATATCCTGATTATCCCTGTCGCAGATCCTCACATTGAGAGTATAGTAGGAATACATTTCGTTTACCTCGTCAAACTCATACACAAGCTTCCCCGATGCCTTGAGGGCTATTTCTATAAGTCCCAGCATGCCCGCGGCGGTTTTACCCCCTGACCTACCCATAAGACTGTCGGCAAGCATCTGTTTCAGGCCTGTCCTGTCGCATGTGTTTACATTGTCGAGCTTCTCCTTCAGTCCTGCAACCCCTGATGATTCAATAAGGTTACCCGTTGTAATCGAATACGTGTCGCCATCGAGCCTTAGAGTCGCAACAGGCATCCCGAACTCCTTTTCTGCGCTGGCTGATGCGGAATACCTTGCAACATTCTCAAGTATCTCAACCAGGATGTTGAAAATTCTTTTCCTCAGACCCGAACCAATCTCTTCCTCCCTCATCCTGGTCTCTGTGAAGGAAAGAACTTCCTTCCCTATATCAGGCGATATGTGCCCAGACCAGATAAGGTATATGTTGTTGACTGCCATGAGCTTTTCAAGCTTCATGATCTCATTCCCGTTGTATTTCGACTTCTCGCCTTTCGTATTGTAACCAACTCCTGCCGGCCCCACTGTTTTGCTGAGAATGAAATATGAAAATCCGCCACCGAGTTCCACAAAGTCGTAATCAAGCCTGTTCCCTGTTTTCTTTGCCATCTCAATGAGACCAAGTCCCGCCCCTCCTTTTGTGCTGAATTCCGCGTTCCCGAGCATCTGCCTGTAAATTGTCCTTATTTCTTCAGTGTCGAGACTGTTAATCTCATCGAGTTTACGCTTCAGGCCGGCGGTTGAAGATGATTCAAGTACGTTAGCAGTTGTAACTGTGTAGCCGGTGTCGTTCTTGGCAAACACTACGAGTGACATTTCAGCATGTTCCGGACCGGGACTGTGCCTTGACACGTTCTGCAGGCTCTCGAGAACAAACATGAACAGCCTCTTCCTGCCGATAAATGCAAATTCTGAACCCTGCATCTCGCGTTCGAGAAGCATAAGAAGTGGGATCGAATTGTCACCCGTTACCTCTCCCCTGTAGACAAACATCAGCCTGTCGCGGGTCATAATATCACGTATATGACGGATGATATCCATCAGCTCTTGTCAGGATTTGAACTACCTGAAACAAATTTAATAATATTTAACAAAAAAGGCCCCTGCCACATATGCGGCAAAGGCCTTTTGCTATAATTAATAGAATGATTACTTCTTGGCTTCGGGATTCGGGTGAGCTATCTTTGCCCAGAAAGTTTCATAGTTGAATTCCTTGTGGAAGGGATTCTCCTTGTTGTGGCACTTTATGCAAAGATTCTTGTCGGGGACAATGAGTCCCATTTTTATCGACTGCTCCCTGCTTTTCATAACAGCCGGTGATTTGTACGAACTGCCTGGTCCGTGGCAGCTTTCGCATGAAACACCTTCCGATTGCAGAATTGTTGCCCTCAGTTTCGGATCAACCTGGTCGTAGGTAGAATGGCATTTGAGACACTTCGCCTCCTTGGAAGGATCTGCAACGCCGTTCTTCTTTCCCCACTCTATCGATTCGGGACTCGAAAGCGATTTCATGGCCCGGGAATGAGGATCCTTTAGCCATTTGTTGTACTGGTCTCCGGTGGCCGGTTTGTTATGGCAGGGCTTGCACTTGTCAGCCCCGATGTACTTGAAGTTCTGGGCTGATGCCACAGAACCGGCAATCAGTACTGCGAAAATGATCAAAAACAGTTTTTTCATAATCATCGTATGGTTTTTAGTTTAATCAGCAAATTTGATACCATTAGTTTATCAGCATATTGGTGACCTAAAGAAAAGGGAAAAATATCAAAAAATGAATTTTTCTTCATTTTTTTTGCAAATCCTGCTAACTGAGTAACTTTTCAATAATCCGTCCGCTTTTCTTTTCTTTCAGCATAACCTTTATGGTTCCGTCGGGCATAACCTCCTTTTTAATAAGTATATGATCACTGTCAAATTCTTTTATTTCCTTACCACTGCCGGCGCTGGTCTGTCCCCTCCACACCTTCAGATCAACAGGTTCCCATTTTTTCGATGCAGCCGACCTGTAGCAGGCATCAATTATTGCATTTACAACATACCCGTCGTAAAAAGTCTCAAAGGGCAGCTTTTTCTGCTCGATTGAATCGAACATGTCAGCGAACATGTCATTGTAGCCAAGCGAACCCACCTCATCACCGTCAGGAAAAAGCCATCCTGCATCGCTTTCCGACTTTTCCGAAACATAATTGTTTGT
>JALOMK010000089.1 GCA_025455505.1 Bacteroidales bacterium | reverse complement strand
ATCGACGGCCGATCGCGTTTACCATCCCACTGCTGGTGCAGATCCCAGAACATCCCCACGGTTCTGATCTCTATGGCTTCCTGCGGAGTGTGCGCTCCCCTTATTGTGGGTCCGATGCTCACCATGTCGAGGCCGTTGAATTTTTCATAAAAGAGCCCGCATTCCAGTCCGGCATGTATGGCCTTAACTTCAGGGTCCTTTCCGAAAAGCCTCCTGTATGATTCCCTTGTGATCCTCAGTATTTCTGAGCCTGGGTCAGGTTTCCATCCCGGGTAGCCGTCGGAGTGGCTTGTTTCGGCTCCGGCAAGTTCAAACACTGAACGGACTATTGAAGATGCGTAATGCTTTGCAGGTTCTGCAGAACTTCGCTGGGTAGTGACTATCGTGTAGCAGCCCTCGTTCCCGGGTTTGGCCGAAGCAAGGTTTGTAGAGGTTTCAACAAGCCCCGGCATGTCGTTCGACCATGCAATTACGCCATGGGGAAGTGCATTCAGAGCATTGAGAAGCCTGAGCGCGCTTTTCTCCTCAAGCATCCTCTGAGGCACCGTGGCTTCAGAAATGCTGATAGCAACTTCGCTTTCGAGTGCACCCAGTTCTGATTTGATAATATTTTCAAAATTCCCTATTGTGGTTGCGACCGGGTTTTTGTCTCCTGTTTTTAAAAGTATTGTGGCAAATGCTTCCCTGGGGATTGCGTTACGCAGGTTTCCTCCGCTGAACTCCGCCAGGGCAATTCCGAAACCAGCCTTAAGGTTCAGCAGAAGCCTTGTCATTATCTTCACAGAGTTGCCCAGTCCCTTGTGTATTTCATCACCTGAGTGTCCGCCCCTCAGTCCCGTTACGGATATCTTCAGGGCTGTCATGCCGCTTCCAACGGCTGTATATTCTATTGGCAGGCTCCCGACCGTGTCCATTCCGCCTGCACAGCCTATGTACAAAATTCCTTCATCCTCCGAATCGAGGTTTATCAGTATCCTTCCGTTGAAAAATCCGGGTTTCAGCCCGAAGGCTCCTGTCATTCCCGTTTCCTCATCCACAGTGAACAGAGCCTCTATCTTGCCTGTCCTAAGTTCTCTGTCGGTGAGAACTGCCATCTGCGCAGCCATTCCTATGCCGTCATCCGCTCCGAGGGTTGTGCCTTTTGCCCTGACCCATTCCCTGTCAGCCACAGGCTTTATCGGATCGTTCTGCCAGTCATGGGGAGTGTCTTCGTTTTTCTCTCCGACCATGTCCATATGGCTCTGCAGAACTATTGTTTTCCTGTGTTCATGGCCAGGGGACGCCTCCCTTATTATAAGGATGTTCCCGGCATCATCTTCCCTTGCCTCAAGTTTGTTTTTCTCAGCGAAACGGAGAAGGTAATCCCTTATCTTTCCTTCATTCTTAGAAAGACGGGGAATATGGCATATTTCCTCAAAATACTCCCACAATGGTGCCGGTTCAAGATTCTTTAGTGTACTCATAATTAATATTTCCGGGTGCTGACTTCTCAAATTTAATATTTCTTTTAATCTGGTCCCGGCATGTTAATAAATATGCTCATCTTCCGGGGATCAGAGTTTTTTTTTATATTTACGATAAGGGATAAAGCAAACAAAAAAGATATAATTATGTCAAAACGTACTATCGTGGCGCTTCCGGGAGACGGAATAGGAGCCGTTGTCCTGGATGAGGCAATCAGGGTGCTCGATGCAGCAGGCTTTGAAGCAGAATACGTATATGGTGATATAGGCTGGGAATTCTGGTGCAGGGAAGGCAATCCCCTTCCTCAGAGAACTCTCGACCTGATAGCCAGGCACAGGGTGGCTCTCTTCGGAGCAATAACCTCAAAGCCGAACGATGAAGCCAAAGCTGAGCTTGCTCCTGAACTGCAGGGAAAGGGATTTACATATTCGAGCCCCATAGTGGGTCTTCGTCAGCATTTCAACCTTGATATCTGCGTGCGACCCTGCAAATCGTACAAGGGCAATCCGCTGAATTTCATCAGGAGGGGCAAGGGCAACACTATCGATGAGCCTCTTGTCGACGTTGTGGTCTTCCGCCAGAATACCGAGTGTCTTTACTCGGGCGTTGAATGGACAAATCCCCCGGCAAACGTATACCAGGCATTGCTGTCGCACCCGAAATTCAGGGATAATTTCGCAGACGTGCCGGTGGAGGAGTTGTCGGTGAGTACGCGAATTTTCACAAGGAAAGCCACCGAAAGGATACTTATGGCGGCATTTGAACATGCGGCGAAATTCGGCTATAAATCGGTTACTGTCTGTGAAAAGCCAAATGTTGTAAGGGAGACATCGGGTCTGATGTGGAAGCTAGCAAAGGAGATACAGAAAGAAAGGTATCCCTCGATAAGGCTTCTTAATACGAACATCGACGCCCAGATGATGTGGCTGACGAAAAACCCCGAGGATTACGGAGTTATAGTTGCCGGCAACATGTTTGGCGACATTGCCTCCGATGCCTTTGCCGGCCTGATCGGTGGTCTTGGCTTTGCCTGCAGCGCCCAGTTCTCATCTGATGGCATAGCCGTGTTTGAACCGACTCATGGTTCGGCTCCGAAATATGCCGATTTTAAGGTTTCAATAGTGAATCCGATAGCTATGATCGAGTCCGCGTGCATGATGCTTGATTACATTGGCGAGAAGAAGCCGGCGTCTGTAATACGAAAGGCAATTGCCGATGTTATCAGGGAAGGAAAGGTCCGCACCTACGACATGATGAAGATGCAGGGCAGGCCGGAAGTGATACAGAACGGCGCCGCATCAACCACTATGATGACTGACGCCATAATCGAAAAGCTTAACAAGTAACCCGCAACTATATGAATGCTGCAGTAAAAAGACTCTGGCCGGAACTTGACTGGATAAGCGATGAGTCGCTCCGGGAAAAGACCGCACGCACCTGGGAGCTTGCACTTGAAAGGAGTGTGCTTACGGAAGAGGATCTTCTTAATATTCCCTTTACCCTGTTGTGCGGACCCGGACTGAAGGTTAGTTTTATGGCCCACAAACGCTGCGTTGTCCAGATAGCACGTGATTGTGGTCTCAGAATGAATGAGTTCTTCGGGAGAGATCTCCCTGTGGATATGGATGTCCTGATTGCCGGGGCTATTCTTGCAGATGTGGGCAAACTCCTTGAATATGAACTTGATGGTGAAGGACGCGCTGTACAGGGAAAATACGGGCAATATCTGCGTCATCCCTTTTCAGGTGTCTCTCTTGCAGAGGAATGCGGCGTACCGCCTGAAGTGTGCCACATTATAGCCGCACATGCTCACGAGGGCGACCTTGTAAAGAGGACCACTGAAGCCTATGTAGTTCACCATGCCGATTTCATGACCTTCCTGCCATTCAAGAGCAGGCTGGTGGTCTAGTTTCTACCGGGCGGCAGCGGTTTTGAGGCTGACCCTATCCGAGTTTCATTTTTTCGACCTCCTCGATGTTTCTTTCATTCGTTGCCACCTTGGCATCGGGAGTGTACAGGTAGTCGATAAGGGCGGCATACTTTTCCATTATCTTGCCCCTGACTATCTTCATTGTCGAGTTCATCAGGCCGTTGTCCTCCGTAAAGTTCTGCTCCAGGATGCCTATAGCAACCGGCAGCCACCTCTGCGGGAACATGTGACCGAACTTCCCGTTGGACCTGTATTCGTTTACCTCGTTTTCGATAAGATTTATCACTGCTCTTTTTCCCTCATCGGAGTCAGCAGTCAGGTTTCGCTCCTCCAGGTATAGTTTAAGGGCATGCTGGTTAGGCACTACGAGTGCAACAGTGTAGGGTTTCTGGTTATTATAGAGCATGCATTGTTCTATGTACTTCGACTGTTCCGATATAGCCTCTTCTATGCCCTCAGGGCTGAATTTTTCCCCGTCGTCGGCAATAAGAAGGCTCTTGAATCTTCCGAGAACATAAAGGAAGCCGTCCTCCGACATATACCCCATGTCGCCTGTATAAAGCCAGCCGTCGCGAATGGCCTCCCTGCTTGCGGATTCATTTTTCCAGTAGCCGTGCATTACATTTCCTCCCCTTATAACTATCTCCCCCTTCTGCCCGACAGGCACTTCCTTACCGTCATCATCACAGATCCTGAGGTCCATATTGTTGACAAGCACGCCGGAGGAGCCAAGTTTGTGTTTGCTCGTTGAATTGGATGAAATCACAGGAGAGGCTTCAGTGAGGCCATAGCCCTGGTACATCGGGATTCCCAGGGCATAGAAAAAGCGCTGCAGCTCTATGTCGAGGAGGGCGCCGCCACCAATGAAATAGTCGAGCTCGCCGCCATAGGCCTCCCTTATCTTTGAGAAGAGTATCCTGTCATACAGGTTAAGAAGAGGTTTTTTCAGCTTCTGTAAGCCTCTGCCCTTGTTCCAGCCTTCCTTGTTATATGAATAAGCAATCTTCAGTGCATGGTTGAAAAGCATCTCTGTGATCTTTCCTTTTTCCCGGATGCCTTTTTCTATGTTCTTCCTGAAATTCTTTGCTATTGCGGGCACGCTCATCAGGAGGTTGGGCTTGATCTCCCTGAGGCATACCGGAAGGTTCCTGAGTGTCTCCATGGGGGTTTTGCCCGATTTGACACAGGCGATGCTTGCTCCCTTGCCCATGAAGGCAAAAATGCCGCAGGTATGTCCGAAAGAGTGATCCCATGGCAAGATCAGGAGTGTTTTGTAGAACGACGGTATGTCCATCAGGCTATAGGCCTGGTATACATTTGTCACGTAATTGCCGTGGGTAAGGATTATCCCTTTGGGATCGGCTGTAGTGCCTGAGGTATAGCAGATATTTGCGAAATCTGAAGGGCTGATGCTTCTTGCTTTTTCTTCAAACAAGGCCCTGTTTCCGTTTATCTCGAGCCACTCCCTGCCGATTTTCCTGACTTCATTGAAATGTATTTCACGGGGAGAGTATTCTTCCTGGGTGTCAAAATGTATTATCTTCTCAATGCCGGGGCATTCTCCTATGATTTCTTTAAGCTTATGCGCCTGCAGCGATGAAACAAGAACCATCTTCGCACCCGAATGGTTTATCCTGAATTTGATCTCTTCGGGATTCAGTTTTACAGACAATGGAACATTCACTGCCCCGGCAAAAAGAATTCCGAGCTCACCTATCACCCAGCTGTTTCTTCCTTCGGAGATGAGACAGAGCCTGTCACCCTTTGAAATTCCAAGGTTCATCAGTCCGGCTGAAAACTCGTAAACCTGTGCTCTTGTTTCGCTGTATGTTGTACCCTCGTACTTTTCTCCGGGCTTTTCCCACAGATACACGTTGCTGCTGAACTTATCAACACTTTCTTCAAAGAATTGAATTATTGATTTCATCTGAAAAATGGTTAGTCGGTTAAAAAGATAACGAATATACGAAATACTCGTAAAATACATCACCAGGTATCATACAATTACGATTTGCATGGGAACCAATATTTTGTATCTTTGGTTGCCGGGGATTGCCCGATGTTGAAGGACAATAGCTTTTGAACTCAGTATACAATATTATGAAACAGTTAGTTGGACTTTTAATTGTGCTGATGGCGGTAGTGCTGCCTTCTTGCAACTTCCTGAGGGAAAGAGGTATAATCGGTAAGAAAAAGAAGGCAGATGATATTGCATTAATGCTTGCGCGGCAGGACAGCATCAGGGTTGCTGATTCAATCCGGAATGCTGAAAAGGCTGCTGAAACGGCTGCTCAGGCTGCGGAGCCTGTCGTGCCGGAAGAAAAGCCTGCCCGTGTGCAGGAACGGGTTACTGGGGTGCCGGAAGGCAGGTTCAACATAGTCGTAGGCAGTTTTTCAAACCACGATTATGCCCTGGCAAAAGCTGATGAATTCAGGCAAAAGGGCTTCAATGCTGAAATAATAAGGTCCTCGGTAAGCAACAATGAACTTGTGGTTGCCGAATCGATGAATTCATTCAGCAGGGCAGTGTCAAGGCTTGAATCATTCAGGTCGGAGGTTGATCCGGAAGCCTGGCTTTATCAGCGAAGGTAAATTTAACTCCTGAAAATAGTTTCCTCGCGGTCGGGTCCGACTGAAACCATAGTTACCGGGACTCCGGTTTCAGTCTCTATGAAGAGGATGAATTCCTTGAGTTCAGCTGGAAGCTCCTTAAAGGACCTGATGCCTGCAATATCATCATTCCAGCCTTTAAATTCAGAATAAACGGGTACCACGGGGGCATCTGTATCGAAGGGAAGTTCGCTGCAATCACGGCCGTTTACCCTGTATGAGGTGCAGACCTTTATCTTTGAAAATCCTGAAAGAACGTCGGCCTTCGTCATGAAGAGCTGTGTAACGCCGTTTATCATGATCGAATATTTCAGGGCCGGTAGATCGAGCCAGCCGCATCTCCTCGGGCGGCCGGTTGTTGAGCCGAATTCCCTGCCTGTATCCCTGAGCCTGTCGCCCGTGCTGTCAGTAAGTTCAGTGGGGAAGGGCCCGCTGCCCACCCTTGTGCAGTATGCCTTGAAGATTCCGTAAATCTCGCCTATCATTCGCGGAGAAACTCCAAGCCCGGTGCAGGCTCCGGCACTTATTGTGTTTGAAGAAGTGACAAAGGGGTACGATCCGAAGTCAACGTCAAGCATTGTTCCCTGGGCGCCTTCGGCAAGGATCTTCCTGCCTTCTGATGCCGCCGTGTTGACAAAATATTCTGTATTCAGCAGCCTGAATTTTTTCAACAGCTCCACACCTTCAAACCATCCTTTTTCATATTCCTCAATACTGAATGAGAAATCATAGCTCCTGAGAAGTGAAAGATGGCTCTCCAGGTGATTCCGGTAAAGTTCCCTGAAGTCGCCACGCAGTATGTCGCCGACCCTGAGGCCGTTCCTGCCGGTCTTGTCTGTATAGGCCGGGCCTATGCCTTTAAGAGTCGAGCCGATCTTTGCCTTTCCCTTGCTCGATTCATAGGCGGCATCCAGTATCCTGTGACTCGGAAGTATCAGGTTGGCCCTTGTTGATATTATGAGCCTTCCGGCAAGTTCATCGGGAGAGATACCGAGGTCGAGGATCTCACTCATGAATACGGCAGGATCGATAACCACGCCGTTGCCAATAATGTTGAGCTTGCCGGCGTGGAAAATACCTGAAGGTATAAGGTGAAGCACATGCTTTACATCGTTGAATTCGAGCGAATGACCTGCATTTGGCCCGCCCTGGAAGCGGGCTATGATATCATACTCCGGGCTTAGTGCGTCAACTATTTTTCCTTTGCCTTCATCACCCCACTGCAGGCCTAAAAGTATGTCAATATTCATGGTTCGCGGTATCTTTATTCCTGTTTTCAGATCAAGATACAAAAATAATCAAAAATAGAAGCAGCAGGTATTATTGTTGATAACACATGAGCCTGACAGACCGGAATTGAAGCTTTGCGGTCTCTTGCCCGGACCAGTGATACCGGCCTCATGTTCCCTGCCGTTATGAGCTCCTCTTATTAATTGTTTTCCCCGGGTTTGGCTGTGCCATAAATATAGAGGGAATGGTACATGGGAATAAAGCCGTGCAGGCTGCTTGCGGTATTTATTATTTCCTGTATCCTCGGATCGCAGAATTCGATTACACGTCCCGACTCTATATCAACAAGGTGATCGTGCTGCCCGCAATGGTAGGCCCTCTCGAATTGTGCAATGTTTTTGCCGAACTGGTGTTTCACAACAAGATTGCAGTCGAGAAGCAGGTCAATGGTGTTGTAAAGTGTCGCCCTGCTCACCCTGTAATTCTTATTCTTCATGAAAATATACAGCGATTCTATGTCAAAATGACCTGTCCTTGAATATATTTCATCAAGAATTGCAAATCGCTCCGGTGTCTTCCTGTGTCCTTTCTTCTCAAGGTATTCGGTAAAGATCTTCTTAACAGTCAGACGTGTATCATCAATACTCATGGGGATGATATATTTCAGCAAATTTAAGTATTTTTCGCCACCGAAATACCTGTTTGTCGGCGGATCATGAAAAATCCTCAACTCTCCTGACACTCTCGATTCCGCTTACATTTGATATTTTAAGGATCAGGTTGTTAAGGTCTTTGGTATGGTGTACGAAAACGTCTATTGTGCCTTCGAAGATGCCGTTCTGAACAGAAATATTGATCTGGGTCATATTCACTTT
>JALOMK010000088.1 GCA_025455505.1 Bacteroidales bacterium | reverse complement strand
CAACCTGTGTGCATCCACTAGCGCCGAATCGTAGGCCCCGCTGAATGCAAGCTCCCTCACCCTTTCGTACTCTGCTTCGGGATTTGTGATCTCCTGCCCCCGTACATTTCCGGGCAATGCCATTAGGCCACAGGCAAGCAATAAACAAAAGAGTATGAAGTCCCTCCTCATGATTCAGTATTTCAGTATTGCCCTGATCTTGCCTACAAGGTCTGTTGGATTGAAGGGCTTGACTATGTAGCCATCGATTCCCATCTCTGCTGCCTGCTGCTGCAGCTGGCTGTCGCTGAAGGCCGAAAGCACTATCACCGGCGTGTCCTTCTGCAGGTCGGTTCTCAGGTACCTGATTATCTCCAGCCCGCTGTGAAACGGAAGGTGAATATCCACTACAATCAGGTCATATGCTCTTTTCTGCAAAAAGGAAAGGGCCTTGTTTCCATCCTCTGCAATGTCGGTCTCGAATCCTTCCCGCCCGAGAACTATCGTCAGGGTCCTGTGCGCGAGATTATTATCTTCGCATATCAATATCTTCATCTTCAGGCGGTTAAACTAAAGTAATAACAATACGGATTCAGGCGCAGCTGCACCAGCAAGTGCAAAAATGCAGTTTTTTAACAGGATGGCAAAAATTCGGCTTGCTTTTTTGACCAGTATTTTTCAGCCGGTGACAAGCATCAGAGATTGAAGGTATAGACATATTTCAGCAGTAGTGACCTGCTTTCGTATACAGGCAGTTCCGGAGTTTCCCTGTCGAGATAGGTGTTCCGGCCCTCGTTGAAAACAAGATAGAAATCATTGCCCTCTTTCGGATTATATCGCAGGCGCAGGTTTGAAAGAACGCTTTTCACGGCTGTGTTATACTGTACATAGACATTAACAGAAAGCTTGGTATTGTACATGTATGCCGCCTTGAAGCCGACAATATGATTCGTCAGGACCTGGTCCCTTTCGCTGAAATTTAGATAGTCGATGTTATAAATTCCGCCCAGCTCAAAATGCTTCGACAGGTTCCATGTAGGCTGGAGATTGACCGAAATCCTCCCGCCGTCGAAGAAACCTCCCGTTTTCAGAGTGCTCATGACAAAGAATTTTTCCGTCATCGGTGTTGTCAGCATGCCTTCAAAGGCCAGGAACCTGTAGTCGCCGGGCAGCACATACAACTCCTCCTCGAGTAGCTCCAGGCTGTCGCGCAGACTCTCGTGGTTATAAACAAAACTGAGCATGCCCTGCCACTGGCTCTTTGACTGGAAGTTCCAGGCAGCAGTGTAATTAAGCGACATGAGTGAACGGTCGTCGATGTATGTCATGTAAAGCATCCTCAGCTCCGGGTAATGAGTATACAGCTTTGCCTCCTCGCGCGGGAACCAACCGTACTTTATGCCTGCCCTCACCGATGCAAAATCAGTCATCATCTGGAATCCCATGCCGGGATTGTAATTCATTCCCGACTGTGAGTATCCCAGGTTATAACCAAGGCCCTTGCTAGATCTCCTTTCCCACCTCATCATTATCCTTGTAGGATCGATTGAATTGTTGTTTTTTACACCGCTTTCAAAGGACTGGCTCATCTTCACATCGAAGTAGTCGTTTCCGAAAACCCTGAAGATGCCATCGACACCATAAGCAATATTATAGTTTCCGTTAACACCGAGCCTGCTTGTAAGCATGGCTCCCACGTATGTATTCTCATTTATCACCTGCCGCCTGAAACGGAGCGCCCCGAAGTTTTCAGAGGGAAGAACCTCTTCAATTTCACCAGCCTCATTTGAAAGATTAAGAGGGGCTGTCTGCATGTCGAGCAGACCTATGTCCCACTTGCCCACACGTCCTGTAATCCTTGCACCTCCATATATCCGTACCGGATCTCCGTCGTCGCTGAGCCCTATCCTGCGGCTGTAGAACAAGTTGCTTGTACCGCCCAGTGAAAAATCGAACACGCTCGACCTCTCAAGGAAAAAGGTCCTCTTCTCGGGGAAATAAAGCGAAAACCTGGTCAGGTTCACCTGCTGCTCATCCGACTCCACCTGTGCAAAATCGGTATTCACTGTCAGGTCCATTACAAGGTTGCTTGTAATTCCATATTTTACATCCAGACCTGCCTCAAACTCCGGTGAATTATCCTTTACATATGCAGTACCCTCTTCATTCAGTACATTTGAGCTCTGCAAGCCTCCGAGAAGATAGGGTGCTATGTAAACCGGGCTGTCGGGTTCTGCATCCCTTATTACAACTTCCTGAGCCTGCGAGGGTTTCATTGCAGATGTCTCACCCCAGTTGGGCGGAATGGCTGGAAAAAGATCAGTCTCGTTCTTTGAAGGTATCCACCTGTGCAGAATCAGTCCCATCCTGACCTCGCCGTTGATCTTCTGGAATCGAAGGCTCGAGAAAGGTATCCTCATCTCGAGCGACCACCCCGAAGTATCCCTCACCGTTTTAACATCCCAGAATGTATTCCAGCTTATATTGAAAGGTATCTGGTCAGAAAGAGGCACAACGGCATCCTTCAGGATTGTTGCGTCCCAGCGCAGCCCGTCAGGGGATGTGAAGAATGCAAGCCCGTTCTCCTTGTCGTTGTAGGTGTCGAGCACAACCCCGAACCAGTCGCCGCCCATGCCCATGTAATCCCTCTTCAGGCTTGCCGACTGTATCATCGACGGATCCTGATAGAACATCAGGGATGAAATGTAAAGGTACTTGTCATCATAGCCAATCCTTGTCACCGTTTTCTCGCTGGGCTCTTTCCCGAATACGGGCGAATGCATTATGTAGGGAAGAGGGGTAAGCGCTTCCCAGGCTTCCTCCCCCGGTATCCCGTCGAAATTGACAGGCGCGGCCAGCTTCCCGATCACAACAGCTGTTTTAAGGTCCGACGGCGGCGAAGCAGCCTGTCCAGACAGGCGGAACGGAGCGGCAATAACAATGAGCACTATGATTAACTGAGCGCCTCTCTTGTTGAAGATCATTTTATTAGGTTAGTAAGTGTACAAAGAAAATCAATAATTTTTTTCCGGGAACATGTAATAAGTTAAAAAGTGTTTAACAACATTTATTAACATGTCTCCCTCAACCTGCAAACCTTAAAGGAAGCGGCCTGCTCCTGCCTCATACCTGTATCCAGGGTGGGCTGTGACCTTCTTTGCTGAATTCGTCCCGACACTCCCGAAGCTTGTAAAGCTGTACGGCATCATTATGTCATAGCCTCCCCTTTAGTATTCTTGTATCATATGCTCCTGAATGGAATATAAGATTTGCTGCAAAAGTCCACTGTTTCCTGAATTCCGAAGTGAATGAAAGATGTCCGCCCGATCCCAGCCAGGTGCCGTTGAAATTCCAGTTGTTGAATTGTTCAAGGGTTATATTGTATGTCCTGAATATCGAAACAGGCTGGTTGACAAAATAACTCACTTCGTTTTCCTGGTTCACCTGGTCTGCATAGTTAATATAACCAAGGTCATTCAGTTCGAGCCCGGGCATACACCGTAACATATTTCAGAACCAGGCTTGCCCTGTAACATAATTCAGAACTCTGGCATGCAGGGATACAAAACCAGGGCATTTTCAAATATTACGGATCCCGGGAATCCACTTTCAAAATTACCCGATTTGCGGAAAGCATAATATGTTTCTTACCTTTATTGTTACATTTTTAACAGAACTTAACAATGAAAAAGCTCATTATTGCCAGCATGCTTATCCTGCTGGCAGGCACACTGGCTGGACAGCAGCCGGGCACTGCCTCCATTTCAAACCGGCCGCAGGACCAGCTTGTAACTGTATCTACGGCGAATACTCATCTTATATACAGGGTAAGCGGACGCGATGGCAGGCTTTACCAGGCCTATCTTGGGAAAAAACTGTCATCTCCCGATGCAATTCTTCAGTCGAGGACCAGGGAGTTGCAGGCATACCCTGGTTATGGCGCAGGAAGCCTGTTCGAGCCGGCCATACGAATTACCCACAACGACGGCAATCCTTCGCTCGACCTTATTTACAGGGGATACACCACCGACAAACCGGATGCAAACCGCACTAACATGCATATTATGCTATCCGACACGATATACAATGTTAATGTTACATTGCACATAACCGCATTTTCGAAAGAAGATGTAATCGAACAGTGGACAGAAATTGTCCATAACGAGGCGAAACCTGTAACAATCTTCCTGTATGCCTCATCCATGCTGAATTTTGACGCCGGATCGTACTGGCTCGCCCAGTTCCACGGCGACTGGGCCGAGGAGATGAAATCTGTCGAGACCCAGTTGACGAGCGGTATCAAAATAATCGACACAAAACTGGGAACCAGGGCACATATGTACCAGACACCGGTATTCATGCTTTCGCTTAACGGCAAAGCCGGGGAGAACGAAGGGGATGTTGTTGCCGGAACGCTCGGATGGTCAGGCAATTTTCAGTTCATGTTCGAGATCGACGAGCTAAATACGCTGCGCATTAGGTCAGGCATTAATCCTTTTGCTTCGGAGTATATGCTTTATCCCCGGAAATCTTTCAAAACTCCTTCTTTCATTTTCACATTTAGCAGTACCGGTAAAGGGGCTGCCAGCCGGAATCTTCATGCCTGGGCGCGCAACTACGGACTCCTCGACGGCAACGGGCAGAGGATGACACTACTGAATAACTGGGAGACAACATATTTTGATTTTAACGAACAGAAACTGGCAGGTCTCCTTGATGATACAAAAAAGATGGGACTCGATGTCTTCCTGCTCGACGACGGCTGGTTTGCAAACAAATATCCCCGAAACAACGACATGGCCGGGCTCGGCGACTGGCAGGAGAACAAGGCAAAGCTTCCGAACGGCCTTGGATACCTTGTGAAGGAAGCAGATGCAAAGGGTGTAAAGTTCGGCATATGGATAGAACCCGAAATGGTGAACCCAAAAAGCGAACTCTACGAGAAGCATCCCGAATGGGTGTTGAAGTTCCCCAACAGGCAGGAAGTCTATTACAGGAACCAGCTTGTGCTCGACCTTTCAAATCCTGAGGTAATGGACTTCGTCTATTCAACTGTCGACGGGATGCTGACAAAATACCCGGGGATAGCCTTTATAAAGTGGGACTGCAACAGCATGATAATGAATCCGTATTCTGCATACCTGAAAGACAGGCAGTCGCACCTGTACGTTGATTACGTTAATAACCTCTACAGCGTCCTTGAAAAACTCAGGAAGAAATATCCCCGGCTCCCGGTAATGCTCTGTTCAGGTGGCGGGGGCCGTGTCGACTATGGAGCCCTTAAGTATTTCACCGAGTTCTGGGCGAGCGACAATACCGATCCGCTCGAAAGGATATACATTCAGTGGGGATATTCGTATTTCTTCCCCTCGGTTTCAGTGTGCAACCACATTACATCATGGGGAAAGCAATCGCTAAAGTTCCGGACCGATGTTGCAATGATGGGGAAAATGGGCTATGACATCCAGGTTAACGAGCTCAACGAAAAAGAGCTGAAGTTCAGCCAGGATGCAATTGCAAATTACAGGCGTTTGAGCGAAGTGATCTGGAAAGGCGACCTTTACAGGCTGGTATCTCCCTATGAATCGGACAGGGCGGTGCTGATGTATGTCAATGAGTCAAAAACAAAAGCTGTCCTCTTTGCATATACCCTTAATGCACGCTACGGCGAGACCTTCGGGAAGGTCAGGTTGCAAGGGCTCGATCCGGCAAAGACATACAGGATTCAGGAGATCAACATATTTTCCGAAGCCAGGAGGATGGGGCCTCCAGACTCCGGGAGAAGCTACTCGGGTGATTACCTGATGAAAATAGGGATAAATGCCGGGTCTCCGACACCACTGACAAGTGCAGTTTACGAGATCTCGGAGTAAGCCCGGCTAATTCCCATCCCAGCCCGCAAGCCGTGCCCACAGCCACCATGCTGCATAGGCTTTCCGGTTTGCGTTCAGGGGCTGGGTATGAGCCGCACCACACTGGTACCAGTCTGTATTCAGGGTATGGCTGTTCTGCCATTCAATAGCCCAGTTTCCATCGAGGCTCCCGTCATTGTTTGTGTCGTACTCACAGGCATCATTCGCCTTCTTTGCAAGAAAGGCAGCTCCGTCGGGATTATACGATTCGATATCGGCGAAATCGTACAGTATCTTTTCATTATCCCTGCAGTACTTCCTTATCCTTTCATTGTTGAGATGAAGGGTTCCGGCAGTTCCGGTTCCATCGAGATGACCGGTCATATATATGAACCTTACGCCGGGAAAGTCAGCTTCAAGGTCAGTCATAAGTCCGAGATAGGTGTTTATGTCAGCTTCCGAAGCCCATGACACCTGCCCGCACCACGACCATATAATTACATTTACATCGCTGTTGGCGGCGAGATAGTTCCTGGTCCTGGCCGCCCAGGTTGTGAAGTCGGGATTCCCAAGGTCGCCTTCCATTGCATAATCATGCAGGTCGAGCGCACCGCTGCTGCCCCCGTTGTTCCAGGCATAAGCTGAACCCTTGAATGTTGCAAGACCTGTCATGCCCTCTGTGAGCTGGCTACCGTGCGAAGTGTGCCCGTAAGCTATGTGCAGGTTCTGCTTTGCCTTCGTTACCCATTCCGCCGGTATGGATGACAGTTTTGTATTGTTGTGGTCGATTATAAAGCCGTCGGCTGAAACCCCGTCATCATCTTTGGAACACGAAAGCAACAAAACTAGAGCTGAAAAAAGAAGAAGGCTGATGTGTTTCATATCGTGGTCATGATTGGTTTATTTATTAACGTCAGGGAGCCTTCATTTATTAGCATCACCCCGGATTCGCACTAAACAAATCCGCCTATCCACAGCACGGCAATAGCCAGGATAGTAAGTGATGATACAAGAACGGGAAACCATACCGGTGCAATCCATGGCACAGGTATCAGGAAAAGCACATCTGTGGTTTTAAGCGAGGGAGGCCATTTTATCAGTATGTACAGCGACACGTAATAGAACAGGTCCCAGAAGGCAAAAGTCCAGAGAAAGAAAATGCCCTTCTCTGTCCAGGTTTCACCCGTCAGAAGGGCTATTGCAACCAGCATTACAATTGTTGCAGCTTCCCGTGTCATCTCTATCCTGATCAATCTTCCGGGTACCTTCTCAAGGGTTTCCTTATTGCCATCCGTATCGGTCATTCCGATGGCTTTCCTGAGGTAAACTACAACAACTCCCTCAAAATGAGCCATTGCAAGGCCGAATATGGCCAGGAGTAAAAGTTTCAATCCCATGGACAATAGGTTTATTATGTAAAGTTATGAAATGTCCTGATGGAAGTCAATCTCCGGATATCTTGTGCCTCAGCTCATTAAACCGTGATATGTCAAATCCGCCGGCTGCAAGGTAGCCTTCCACGCCCCCGTATTTTCCTCCCACCCTGTCGAGAACTGCTTCAATATTGTTATGCCTTACCTGCACGGCGAACAATACGGCTTCATGCGGAAAGAAGCCAAGGTGCCTAATTCTTTGCCAGAGCAGCATTTTCCTGAAAAACGGAAGAAGTTCGTCATTTGACCTCATAAAGTCGCTTATAATTGCTTCACGCGAGCTTCCGGCAACAAGGTGAAGCAGGGCCGATACGATTCCTGTCCTGTCCTTGCCGACCTGGCAGTGTACAAGCATGGGCAGGCTGTCTTCTTTAAGGATCTTTTCGGCGATTGCCCTGAACACGGGAACCGCGGCATCTGTAATTTCATTATAAAGCCACTCTGATATTTTTGTAACCTCATCCCTGTATTCTTTCTGCCTTAGTATGGGAGTAAGCTTTTCCCTTGTCTTTCCCTGGAAATCAAGAGGCAGGTTTATGCGCTCGGCACTACCCAGTCTGCCCGGGCGAATCTTTACTTCATGAGGCGCCCTGAGGTCGATTACAGTCCGGATGCCGATAGCCTCAAGCCTACGGGAATCCCTTCCCGATATCCTGTCAGGATTAGCCGACCTGTATAACAGGCCTCTTTTCAGGCGGGCGCCATCGCTTTTATCAGCTGTACAAAGGTCCCTGAAATTTGGCAGCGACGATAATTTTAAAGATCCTGTATTGTTTTGCATGAGGAACTGGCGGTTTATTAGCGCAAATTTATCCTTTAAGTTTAATTTTGACAGGAATAAAAATATGTTTACACGA
>JALOMK010000087.1 GCA_025455505.1 Bacteroidales bacterium | reverse complement strand
AAATCAACAGCAGTAAGTCAGGGCACGTCTGCAAACCGGTCTGAGCAGGCGACTGTAGCAGCGGGTGTCGCAGCAGGAGCAACTGTCGCCGGTGAAAGTGCCACGGCAAAAGCATCTGCAGGTCCCTTATCCTTCACAAGCAGGAGCGTGCAGTTTCCGCAAGGATTTACTTCGCGCAAGTTCAAGTCACTGACAATTGACAACAACAATATAAAATGGTTCGCAACCGAAGCAGGAATTGTCAGCTTCAATGGCAGCCAGTGGACACTTCACAATAAAAACAGGAAGATTCCCCAGTCTGACATGCGTGAGATAGCTTACGATTTCTCGTCCTACGGCCATGAAGTGTGGGTGGCAACTCCACAGGGAGCGCTTGTAGCTACTCTGCCTGTCGATGCCAGGTCGGGTGCAACAACATACTACTCTGAAAACTCGCAGATAGGAAGCGAGAATGTATTATCAGTGGCAGTTGGCAAAAATGCCCTGAGATGGTTCGGGACCGACAAGGGCATTGCAGCCTTCAGCAACCGGAAATGGCTAAAGCCCGATTACCTCAGGAAATACCCCGAGAGCATGTTCCGTGATTACCCGATTACAGCAATGGCAACATCTCCCGATGGTGATTCGCTTTATGTTGCCACCGAGGGAGCCGGTGTGACAAGGGTATTCAGGAACAAGGTTGATGCAATCTCAGGCGCATCGGAATATGCACAATGGGGACCGATTGAGATCCCGTCCGACAAGGTCTACAGCGTCTTCATTCAGCCCGACGGGACACAATGGTTTGGCACAGACAAGGGCGCGGCACGGCACAAAGGTTACAATACACTTGAAGGCTGGACTGTTTTCGATTCAAAAAGCGGGATTGTTAATGACCACGTACAGGCAATTGCTGCCGACAGGAACGGAAGAATATGGCTGGGTACAAGAGGAGGCATTTCGATATATGACGGTAAGAAGTGGATTTCAGTTACGGAGAAGGACGGGCTTCCGGTCAGCAGCATTAACTGCATTGCCTGTGACCGGGAAGGCACGGTGTGGATTGGAACTGAAAACGGAGTTATTAGTTTCAGGAACAATGAGTTAGTTATTTACAACTAAATATCCAAACCAATCTATTTAACCTAAATTCTTTAACTATGAGAAAATTCACAATGTTGCTTGTTTTCCTGCTCTGTGCAGGATTCCAGGCAGTTCTTGCACAAAAAACAGTCACGGGAAAGGTGACTGGTGCATCGGACAATCTTCCCATTACCGGGGTGACAGTCCTGGTGAAGGGAACAACTATCGGTGCATCTTCCGACGGTCAGGGAGGCTACAGCATCCAGGTGCCGAACAACAACTCAACCCTTCAGTTCTCCTTTATCGGTTATGCAAGCCAGGAGATAATCGTCGGCGACCAGTCTGTCATCAATGTCACTCTTGAGGAGCAGGTTACACAGATGGAAGAGGTTGTGGTCACGGCTCTTGGAATAAAAAGGCAGCAGAAGGCACTAAGCTATTCGGCTGCCGAAGTAAAGGGCGATGACATTCAGAGGGTTTCCGAGGTGAATATCATGAACTCGCTCCAGGGCAAGATTGCCGGTGTCGACATTAACGTTGCAGGTACCGGGGCAGCCGGATCATCGAAAGTCACTATCAGGGGAAACACGTCGATAAGCAGGGATAACAACCCGCTTTATGTAATTGACGGAGTCCCGATTGCAAGAAGTTCTTCCAGTGTTGGTGGCCGTGACCTTGGTGACGCCCTCACAACTCTCAACCCAAACGATATTGAAACAATGAGTATCCTTAAGGGTGCGGCAGCAACTGCTCTTTATGGTTCCAGGGCGTCGAACGGTGTAATCCTTATTACAACGAAGGCAGGGACACGTACAAAGGGAATTGGCATTTCATACAATGGCAGTTTCGGAATGGAGGAGTATGTTGATCCGTACAGGGGCCGCCAGACACTCTATGGCAACTCGGGATCGAACGGAGACAACAGCGACACGTATCCGACAACCTGGAACCAGGAGGTACACCGCCAGTGGGGTCCCAGGTATGACGGCAGGGCTCTGAACCTGAATTTCAACGATAATCCCGACATCCCGATTACATTTGCATATCTTGAGGATCACTGGGATAGTTTCATGAGAACCGGGTCGACAATCAATAATGACCTTTCTTTTTCGGGAGGCAACGAAACAAACCGCATCAGGGCATCTTTTTCAGACATGCGCTACACTGCCCCGATACCGAATTCAGATATGAACCGTCAGACAGTAAGCCTTTCATATAATGGTAAATTCGGAAAAAAGATCACTCTCGATGTTCGTTCAAACTACTCGACATCAAAAAGCAAAAACAGGCCCAATCCCGGCAGGTATATCCAGATGCTGTCGATAATTCCTACAAACTGGGACATCAACTGGCTCAAGGGCGACACCGACAAATGGGGTGCAAAACCCGACGGATGGATGCTTCCCTTCAGTACTAACGACTACTACCAGAACCCTTATTGGTCGGCATACCAGGATTCACAGCAGGACCTGAGGGACAGGGTATCCGCATCCGCAATGCTCAGGTATGACATTACGCCATGGCTGTGGATCATGGGAAGGATAGGCACTGAGACAACAACACTCAAAGTGACGAATATCGATGCCTATGGCTTCCTCCGTGGCAACGTGGCAGGAACAGGCGCTGTTGAGGAGTACACCACGATCAATAACCAGAATAATGCAGAATTCTCACTGAACTTCAACAAGAAATTCGGTGAATTCAATGTCGTGGCAATGTTGGGTGGCAGCCAGACACGCTCAAACTATAACCAGGACGGGATAAGGGGTGACCAGCTTCTCATTCCCTTCTACCACGTCGTAACAAATGCCGGACAACTTTACACGAGCGTTGGTAACAGTCATTCAGGAATAAACTCAGCCTATGGAAGTGCCGAGATTTCGTTTAAAGATCTTGTTTATCTTACTGCCACAGGAAGGAATGACTGGTTCTCAACACTTGCCCCTGAGAACAACAGCATATTCTATCCAAGCATAGGTGTCAGCTACCTTTTGCACAACCAGATATCGCTGCCCAAATGGATCACATTCAGCAAAATAAGGGCATCGTATGCTGAAGTAGGCGGAGGATCGAGCCCTTATTCAACAAAGATAGGTTACAACATCGACGCCACTGGTTACATGGGCACACCAACACTCGGGCTGCCAAATAGTATCGCCAATCCCAACCTTCTTCCTTATGAAACCAGGGAATATGAGGTTGGAGCAGACCTGCGCTTTTTCCAGAACCGCATAGGCATCGATTATTCATATTATGACAAAAAGACAACCAATGACATAGTAGGTGTAACGCTTCCCCAGTCATCCGGTTATACAAGCGCTACAGTGAACCTTGGAGCAATTGGTAACAAAGGTCACGAACTGATGCTTACACTTGTGCCGGTTACTGACAAAGTAAGAGTCGAGTTAAACGTTGCATATTCATATAACCAGGGAGAGATTCTCGACCTTGGAGGAGTATCGGAAGTTAGTGCCGGAAGCGTAGGTATCGGCGGCGGCATCGATGTCAAACAGGTTGTCGGCCTGCGGCCTTATGCTATCTACGGTTATACCCAGAAATATGTCGATGGCAAACCGGCATGGGAAAGATGGACATTCAACTATAACGGGCAGGCTCACCAGAGCTGGAGGCCTGCAAGGGATCCTCAGAAGACTCTTCTTGGCTATGGAGTTCACCCGAACACGGGAAGCGTGACTGCAAACGTTACATGGAAGGGATTAACGCTTACAGCCTCCGTCGATGGGAAATGGGGAGGAAAAGTAGCTTTTGAGGCAGAGCAGGAAATGGTTGAGAGAGGACAAAGCATTTCAACCCTGCCCGGAAGAGACGGCAGCCTTTTTATTGAAGGTGTTTATAATACAGGCACCTCTTCTGCCCCAGTCTGGACCGACGTTACAGCTGCTCCGGGCTATACGATCAACGCAAACCCGGCAGCAAACCTTCCCAGTCCTGTTACTGTTGCAGGAAATGAGATACCCTACCATGTAAAGCATTTTGAGAACTACTACCGTGAAGGTTTTACAAAAAGGGTTTCAGAGATGGTCGTCTTCGATGCCTCATACGCGAAATTCCGGCAGCTGTCACTCAGCTATGCTGTCCCGAAAAGCGTGTTAAAGAATCTTCCTGTTCAGAATCTGAACGTGTCTATCGTCGGACGAAACCTGGCTGACATATACAACAACCTGCCGAACGGAGACCCGAGTACAGGCGGTGCAATCGGTATCAATAACCGTGCCTTGCCGGCAGCACGCTCATACACACTGAATCTCAACATAAATTTCTAATAAGCGCTGTCATGAAAAATAAAATATTACTGAAATTATCTCTTGCCGTCCTGATACTTTTCGGCGGCTATGCCTGCGACACCGATTATCTTACGGATCTCGACGATCCGAAGTACATGCTCACTCCCGAGAATTCCGACATGTCGATGATGTTCACAAACATTCTCATAAACCATGGACGTGGCTCCACGGGAGGCAACCCGGTAAGAGTTGAAGGGGGTTATTGCAAGTATTACGCAACATACTCCAACCTTATGCTTATGGGCGGACTGTACCAGTTCGACCAGGGTCTTAACGACAGCCCCTGGGGTGTTTATACAGGCTCGCTAAAGATGGCGGTGGCTCTTGAAGATTACCTTGTCGAGAAAAATGATCCCAACCAGGTTAACAACCTTGCCATGACAAGGATCATGAAAGTTGCCGTAATACAGCGGCTCACGGATTTCTATGGCGATGTTCCGATAACTGATGCCGGGCTTGCATACATAGCTGACTTAACGAAACCCACTTATGACAGGCAGGCTGACATTTACAAGTACATGCTCGAAACCCTCGACGAGGCTGCGCAGTCATTCTCAACAGCATCGGCAGCAGTTGCCGTTACATGGAAGGGCGATGCAGATTCAAAGAAAGCCCGTGACATTGTCTATGCCGGCAACACAACAAAATGGAAAAAGTATGCCTACTCACTGATGCTCAGGATAGCAATGCGGGCATCCGTCGCTGATAATGCCCTTGCAAAAACCTACGCTGAAAAAGCAATAGCCGGAGGTGTGATAACAAGCAACTCCGACAACTGGGTACTCCTGACCAAGGATGGTATGAACAGCGAAAAGAGCCCTTACAGTTCCTTCTTCGAAGGATCTCCCTCGGGGGACCCTGAAAGGTATATCAAACTGGGCGAATATTTCGTAGACTTCATGAAGGCCAAAAATGATCCGAGGATGAAGGTATACTGCGGAGGAAGACTCAACAATACAATCACAGCCGTAACTGCCTCCGACATGCAGAAATACTGGAGGGATGTAACAAAATGGAACTGGGATCTTACACAGGCCAAGGGCATGGTTCACGGGACAAACGCAAACCCTGCACCGTCGCTTGCCGCATATCACTGGACCTACACAAGCCCGAATCCTTTCCTTTACACACTGGATCAGCCTCTTCACATCCTGACTGCGGCAGAAATGAATTACCTGATTGCCGAAGCAGCTCTTAACGGCTGGGCTACCGGTGGTGTTACAGCCGATGCCGCGTATTCAGCGGCAATAACTGCAAACATGAACCAGTTGTCGGCATATGCCGGACTTCAGTCGTTCCAGAAAATAGCTGCCGGCGATATTACGGCTTATATCACTGCCAATCCGCTTGGAACAGGCGCCGCTGCAATACAGAGGATCGCTGAGGAGATGTGGGTTTCGATGTACATGAATCCAACTGAGGCATGGTTCAATGTCAGAAGGATGAATCTCAACCTTCCGTCGAACTCCGCAACTGCAAGCATGCCGAACAAGTATGCATATGTGGAGAACGAAAGGTCGAACAACCTCGACAACCTGAATGCCGCTCTCGATGCCCAGGGCTGGTCACAGTCGATGACCCGCGAGGTTGAGATAGCACAGAAAGTGTGGTGGGATGCAAACTAACTTTTAACAAAAGGAAGCATGGCGTTAAACCATGCTTCCTTTTAAATATATTTAAAAAAAATAAAAACTGAAATATGAACAGAAAAACTATCCTTTTTGCAGCATTTCTGCTGCTTGCGGGCAGGCTCCTTGCCCAGAATGTGGGTATGACCCCGGAATATATCAAGGCTCTCACTCCCGACTGGAAAGGCGAAAGGTTCGCCGACGGCAGACCTAAGGTCTCTGATGCAATCCTTGAAAGGCTTAAGAACATCTCAATTGAAGAGGCCTGGGGAGTCCTCAGAAACAAAGGTTACCAGAACCAGTTCGAAAGCGGATGGGAGATAATCAACCCTGATAAGCCGATGACCGGGAGGGTTGTGACTGCCCAGTACATACCGATGAGGGCAGACCTGGATAAGTACATTAAGGAGAAAGGCATTAGTGAGGGACGTGCAAAACAGGGTGGTACAAATTCCTGGCCCATTGATGTCCTTACCGATGGCGATGTTTATGTAGCCGATGCTTACGGAAAAATAATCGACGGAACTCTCATCGGCGATAACCTCGGCAATTCAATTTACGCCAAAACAAAGCGCGGGGTGATATTTAACGGGTCGGTCCGCGACGTTGAAGGCCTGAGCGAGATAGAAGGCTTTAACGGCTGGGTCAAGGGAAATGATCCGTCCTACATCATGCAAATGAGCCTCCTGTCAATAAACGCACCCATAAGGATTGGACGTGCCGTTGTTCTTCCGGGTGATGTAGTGCTCGCTAAAAAATATGGTGTCATCTTCATTCCTGCTCACCTTGTCGAAGATCTCGTAATTACTTCTGAAATGACAGCCCTCCGCGATGAATTTGGCCACCAGAGGCTGCGCGAGGGCAAATACAAGCCGGGCGAGATCGACAGCGCATGGTCTGATGCAATCAAGAAAGACTTCACCGACTGGCTCAGCAAGTACCCCGGCAAGCTTCCTATGAGCAAGGAGGAACTGGATAAGTACTTCAAAGACAGGAACTGGTAAGACAAGGCGTAAAGGCAAAGGGGGTGTGAGGTTTGGGGTGTGAGGTTTGGGGTGTGAGGTTTGGGGTGTGAGGTTTGGGGTGTACGGTATGGGGCCTTACCGGATTCACGCATCGCGCGAGTGAAAGTGGATGCACTCACATCCCCTCCCGGGAGGGGCCGGGGTGGGTTAAGTTATAAAACATTTACAATTAACTAATAACTTATATGATGAAGAACATAATTGAAAAAATAAAATCAGAAAACAGGAAAATGGAGCAGGCCGAAGCTGCAGCCATACAGGCTGAGCTCAATAATCCTGCAACCGACAACAGCCGCCGGGCCTTCCTTAAAAGGACTGCCCTCGGGGGGATAGCCCTGGGCGGACTCATGTCTCTCCGCATAGAGGACACAATTGCACAGACGACACAGAATGTCCAGAGGTCGTCGGCTCCATCTGAACTTAAAATCACTGATATGCGCTATGCAACGATCATGAACAAGCATATCATAAGGATCGATACAAACCAGGGTATATACGGGCTTGGTGAAGTAAGAGACGGAGCTGATGTAAGATATGCACTGATGCTTAAAAGCAGGATACTCGGACTGAATCCGTGCAATGTTGAAATGCTTTTCAAGATAATCAGGCAGTTCGGCTATCACGGCCGCCAGGGAGGCGGAGTATGTGCAGTTGAAATGGCACTATGGGATCTTACCGGCAAGGCTTACAATGTTCCGGCATGGCAGCTTCTCGGCGGCAGGTACAGGGATAAGGTAAGACTGTATGCTGACACCCCGGGGGCGGAAAATCCCACTCAGTTCGCTGAAGTCATGAAACGCAGGGTGGAAGTACAGGGCTTTACATGGCTGAAAATGGACCTTGGAATACACGTGGTTGCAAAGAATCCCGGGTCTCTTGTAAATACAAAATTCTGGGACGGCGCCACAGGCCAGTACGATCTTAGAACATATATGGGTTACGGAAATACCCTTCATCCCTTCACCCAGGTTCAGATAACCGACAAGGGCCTTGCCGGTCTCGAGGAATATGTTGCAAAGGTGAGGGAAGGCGTAGGATATGAGATCCCCCTGTGCGCAGACCATTTCGGGCATTTCGACGTGAACAACTCGATCCGCTTCGGAAGGGCAATGGAGAAATACAGGCTTGCATGGCTCGA
>JALOMK010000369.1 GCA_025455505.1 Bacteroidales bacterium | reverse complement strand
TCCCAACTCCCAACTCCCAACTCCCAACTCCCAACTCCCAACTCTAAAAGTATCCCTCCTTCTTCCTGTCTTCCATTGCCGCTTCCGACCTCTTATCGTCATATCTTCCGCCTCTCTCCGTGACACGGGTGGCTGCGATCTCTGCAATAATCTCTTCAAGCGATTGCGCTTTTGAAAGTGTCACACCTGTGCATGTTATGTCGCCTATTGTACGGCAGCGCACATCGGCCTCAAACACCTCCTCGGTGGGTTTAAGCTGCATGAAGGGTGCCCAGGCCAGGTAGACATCGTTTCTTTTGAAAATCTTGCGCCTGTGTGTATAATAGAGCTCCGGAAGCTTGATGTTTTCATGCAGGATATACTGCCAGACGTCGAGTTCTGTCCAGTTGCTGATCGGAAATACCCGGAAGTGTTCCCCCGGGTTTTTCCTTCCGTTAAAGATATTCCACAGTTCGGGTCTTTGATTCTTGGGATCCCACTGGCCGAACTCGTTCCTGTGCGAGAAAAATCTTTCCTTCGCCCTTGCCTTTTCCTCGTCGCGTCTTCCGCCGCCTATCGCAACATCGAACCTGTATTCCTCAACAGCGTCGAGAAGGGTTACGGACTGTGCCTTGTTCCTGCTGGCATTGATGCCTTTTTCCTCCGTAACGCGACCCTTGTCAATCGAATCCTGGACTTTTGCGACAATAAGCTCGGCTCCGAATTCAGTTGCAAGGTCATCACGGAACTTAAGTGTCTCCTCGAAATTGTGCCCTGTGTCAATATGCAGGAGGGTGAACGGAAACTTTGATGGCCAGAATGCTTTTCTGGCCAGGTGGACAAGAACAATAGAGTCTTTGCCGCCAGAGAAGAGCAAGGCCTTTTTCTCAAACTGGGCAGCAACCTCCCTCATTACGAATATTGCTTCATGTTCCAGTTCCCTGAGGTGCTCGTCGCTAATATGAATTGATTTGCTCATTTTATTATATTCTGTTTTCATTTTTACCTTGAATGAAGACCGCACTCTTTCTTTCCTTCATTCTCCCACCACCAGCGGCCCGATCTGAAATCTTCGCCTTCAGCCACAGCTCTTGTACACGGTTCGCATCCTATGCTGGGAAATCCCTTGTCGTGCAGAATATTATAAGGAACATTATTGTCCCTGATATATCTCTCCACCTCGTCATGAGTCCAGTAGAAGATAGGATGGAACTTGAAAAGCATCCTCTCGTTGTCATATTCGAGGTCATCCATCCCGCTCCTGTTCCCGGACTGTTCGGCACGTATCCCCGTGATCCAGCATTTCATGCCCTCAAGGGCTCTGTTAAGAGGATATACTTTCCTTATCCTGCAGCATTCCTGCCTGTTTTCCTTCGATTCATAGAAGCTGTAGGGGCCCTTTTCTGTAACCATTTTCTCAGCTTCGGCCTGCCCGGGAAAGAAAACCTTTATCTTTTTCCTGTACCTGTCGAGGGTTTTCGAAAAAACCTTGTAAGTTTCAGGAAAAAGCCTCCCGGTATCGAGTGTGGCAACAGTAATGTTTATGTCATTTCTGAAGATAATGTCAGTAATCACCTGGTCTTCAATGCCGAAACTGCTCGTGAAAATTATCTCTTCCTGATACATGCCGGCAAGCTTTTTAAGCTTTCCGGAAACAGGCAGACTTTCAAGTTCGTCCTTCAGTTCTTCGAGTCTCATCTAAATCGGATTTGTGCAAAAGTAATCAAGGGCCCGTTTTCACCCTATGGCAAATTTGCCCTAAAAGGATCGGTATTTATACATATCGGTACCTATGCAAATAGTCCCATTGTCAAACTGATCCGCCAGCTGCTGCAATGAGTGAAATCAGATATTCAAGGTCTGAATCTGATGTAACGGGATTGATGATTGTAACCCTTAGATAAACCCTGCCTTCAATCTCGGCTTTAACTATGTAGAATTTTCCCTCGTTTACGATCCGTTCGCGTATAATTTTGTTTATCTGATTGTTACGGGGTTCATCAGCACCCGGTGTAACAAACCTGAAGCAAACTATGTTGCTTTCGGGTTCAACAGGCAGTTCAAAGCGCCCGTCCTCCTTAAGAAGTTCTGCAAACCTCGATGCAAGATCATACCTGCTTTCGAGATACTGCCTGAAATAATCATTCCCGTAATACTTGAGTGCAGTATATGCAATAACCCCGAGCGAACTCTTTGTGCATTCAATTGTCCTTACGGCACTATTGTACCACACATTCTGTTCCGCTTTGCTGAAAAGGTAAGATGCCTTCTGGGCAAAAGTCTCGTATGACTTGTCCCCATTCCTGAACATTACAAGTGTGTTGAGTGCAGGGACAAGAAGCATTTTATGAAAGTCAATTACAACTGAGTCGGCGCGTTCAATGCCTTTGACTTTTTCCCTGAGCTTTTCGGAGAATATAACTCCCATTCCGTGCGCCCCGTCGACATGCATCCACAGGTTATTTTCTTCGCAGAAATCGGCAATTTCTACCAGGTTGTCATATGATCCGGTAGCTGTCGAGCATGAGTTTGCAACTACACATACAGGGGTTATTCCTTTTAATCTGGCTTCATTCAGGCACTCCTTCAGAACGGAAGTTTTCATCCTGAATCTGCTGTCGTGCGGAACCCTCAGAAGGGCATCGTTGCCCAGTCCCA
>JALOMK010000086.1 GCA_025455505.1 Bacteroidales bacterium | reverse complement strand
AACTGTTCTTAAACTTATCGTTCCCCCGGCTTTATGAAACTTCTCTATATTTGTAGCTGCCGTTGCTATTGCATCCTTAAGTTCTTCAGGTACTGACTTCACAGATCCGGCTATTTCTTCCTCGTTTATTAAAAGGGGAGCAGGCTTCCCTCCGCCATACCGGGCAGAAAATTCCTGTACGGCGGCATCGCCTTTACTTCGGACGGTATCAAGGATCATCCTGACAGTGGCGGTGATGTCTTCACCCGTGTTTTGAGGCCTTCGACACAGACGCCCCCATTCTTCCCTGGCGGGGTATTCAGTCAATGTCATCATAATATCATCTTTTCTATCGGTATCACAAGTATTCCTTCAGCCCCGGCGTCTTTCAGCTGCTGTATCCTTTCCCAGAACTCATCTTCCTTGACAACGGAGTGGAGGCTGCACCAGCCTTTCTCCACAAGCGGGACTATTGTAGGGCTTTTCATCCCGGGGAGTATGCGGCATATCTCCGTTACGGCACTTTCAGGTGCATTCAGCAGGATGTACTTGTTCTCGTTTGCATTTTTAACAGCCCTTATCCTGAACAGAAGCCGTGTCAGGATTTCCTTCTTGTCGTCCGACATATTCCTGCTGCTGATAATCACTGCCTGGCTCTTAAGGATTGTCTCAACCTCCTTAAGTCCGTTCGTGAGGAGCGTGCTGCCTGAGCTCACAATGTCGCAGATGCCTGCTGCAAGTCCTATTCCGGGTGCAATTTCAACGCTGCCGCTGATCTCTTCAATCTCGGCACTGATATCATTCCTCAGGAAGTATTCCCCGAGAATCCTTGGATAGCTTGTTGCAACCTTCTTGTTCCGAAAGTAAGCGGGCCCTGTATATGTGTCTTCTTTCGGGATGGCCAGGCTCAGCCGGCACGAAGCAAATCCAAGTTTTTCGAGAACCTCTACATCCTTGGCCTTCTCGTAAACCATGTTCTCGCCGAGTATCCCTATATCGGCAACCTGCTGCTCAACATACTGGGGAATGTCATCGTCCCTGAGAAAGAGAACCTCAACAGGGAAGTTATTTGCCGTAGTCTTCAGGACGCTTATCCCGTTCGAGAATTTTATTCCGCATTCTTCAAGGAGCTTTTTCGAATTTTCGCTCAGCCTTCCGCTTTTCTGCACTGCAATTTTTAGTCGTTCCATTTCTTGGTTTTTAAATAAAAAACCCGCCTGAGCTCCTCAGACGGGTTTATGATATCTATGACAGCCATATACACCACTATCTCCTCGCCTGAGAGCAGGTATGAAGATGATGATGATGTGACAATGTTCTGTTCATTTCTTTCAATTCAAACGCAAAGAAAGCAAATATTTGAATATTTATAACAAAACAGCATTAATTATTTAAAATATATCCGGCAATCCAGTCTCCAACTTCCGATGTCGACCTTGGATTTGCATTGTCGAGGTCAACAGTCACAAAACCTGCCTCGATTGATTCACTTACTGCCCTGCGTATTGCCAGGCCCTCTTTGTGCAGGCTGAAAGATGTTTCGAACATCATCGCGGCAGAAAGGATTGTTGCCAGCGGATTAGCTATGTTCTTCCCGGCAGCCTGGGGATAGGACCCGTGTATGGGTTCATATACTGAGGTCTGGGTACCCACAGATGCTGATGGCAGCAGACCCATCGATCCCGTGATAACGCTTGCTTCATCGGAAAGGATGTCCCCGAACATGTTCTCGGTGACTACTACATCGAATTTTCCGGGCCACTGTATGAGCTGCATGGCTGCATTGTCAACGAACATATAGTCGATTTCAATTTCAGGGAACTCAGGGGCTATCCTCTGGGAAGTCTCTCTCCATAGCCTTGATGTGGCAAGGACGTTGGCCTTGTCGACGACAGTCACCTTCTTCCTGCGGGCCATTGCAAGGTTGCAGCCGAGGCGGACGATTCTTTCTATCTCGGCAACTGTGTAAACGCATGAGTCATAGGCTGTCTTACCGTCCTCCGATCTTCCCTGCGGACGGCCGAAATAAATTCCTCCTGTAAGTTCCCTGACCATCACAAGGTCGACACCTTCGACTATCTCTCTTTTCAGAGGCGATTTGTCTGCCAGTGATCTGAATGTGGACACTGGCCGGATATTTGCATAAAGACCAAGTTCTTTCCTCATGGCGAGAAGACCCTGCTCAGGCCTTACCTTTGCTTTCGGATCGTTATCGTATTTCGGATCGCCTATTGCACCGAACAGTATTGCATCCGATGCCCTGCAAATGTCCAGGGTCTCCTGTGGAAGGGGACTGCCGGTCACGTCAATTGCAACGGCTCCTACAACTGCAGGAGAGAATGCAAATTTATGCCCGAATTTTTTGCCTGTGGCATTGACTGCCTTAAGAGCCTGGGCTATTATTTCAGGTCCTATGCCATCGCCTGCAAGAACTGCTATCTTAAAATCCATATTATTGCTGATAAGAAATTTGTTTGTTAGCTGGGTTCAGATCGTTATTCTCGATTATGTTGAGCATCCTTTCAGTTGCCTTGATTGCGGATTCAGTCTGGTCGGCATCGAGTCCCTTGGTCCTGAATTCCTTCCCGTTGAAATCCCAGGTTATTACTGTCTCAACGAGAGCATCGGTTGCGCCTCCGGGAGGTATCGACACTTCGTAGTCTTTAAGAGTTGGGTATTGCTTCCCCAGTTTGTCATAAATATTCCTCAGTGCCTTCATAAATGCATCATACTGCCCGTCTCCTGAGGAGGTCTCCTGGTAGAGCTTCCCGTCGATCTCTACCTGTATGTTTGCCGATGGTTTAAGACCGTATGAGAGCGAAAGGGAGTAATTCTTGATGAATATCCTGTAATTGATCTCCTCATTGCCAAGGACGTCGGCAATTATAAAAGGAAGGTCCTCTGTAGTTACATTCTCCTTTTTGTCACCAAGCTCTATAACTCTCTGCGTCACCTTGTTAAGTGAATCAGGACTGAGTATCATTCCGAATTCCTCGAGGTTCTTTTTTATTGTTGCCTTGCCCGATTGCTTGCCCAGGGCATACCTGCGCTTCCTCCCGAATCGTTCGGGAAGCAGGTTGTTATAATACAGGTTGTCCTTATTGTCTCCGTCGGCATGAATCCCGGAGCACTGTGTGAAAACATATTCGCCTATCACCGGCTTGTTGACAGGGATCCTGATTCCGCTGAATGTTTCCACTATCTTGCTTACACTTGTGATTTCCTTTTCATTAACAGATGTTTCAATGCCAAGCTGGTCGTTCAGTACGCCTATAACGCTCGACAGCGGAGCATTTCCTGCCCGTTCGCCCAGGCCGTTAACAGTAGTGTGTATGCCTCTGACACCGGCCTGCACTGCAGAAAAGACATTTGCAACCGCGAGGTCGTAATCGTTGTGTGCATGAAAATCAACATGCATTGAAGGGAATCTTTCAGTTATCTTAAGGCAGAAATCATAGGTCTGGGCAGGATTAAGGACTCCGAGTGTGTCGGGAAGCATGAACCTACTGATATTTTCTCCGGCAAGCGATTCAAGCATATAGAATACGTAATCTTCCGAATGAATCATCCCGTTTGACCAGTCTTCTAGGTATATGTTGACAGTCATTCCCCGGGCTGTGGCTTTCGCTATTATCTCTTTTATCTCTGCAACATGCTGCTCTGGTGTCTTTCTCAGCTGCTTCTCGAGATGCCTGAGCGAGCCCTTGCACAGGAGATTGTTTACCCGGCCGCCGGCATTGTAGATCCAGTCGAGGGAGATGTCGCCGTCGATGAAGCCGAGGACCTCCACCCTGCGGAGCATGCCTTTTCTTGAGGCCCATTCTGTGATTCCTCTTATTGCCTCGAACTCGCCGGCTGAAACCCTTGCTGAGGATACCTCTATCCGGTCCACATTAAGGTCCTTAAGCAGGAGCTTTGCTATATGAAGTTTTTCCTGGGGAGTATATGATACACCCTGCGTTTGTTCTCCATCGCGAAGGGTGGTATCCATTATTTCAACTTTCATAGCCATGGCCTTTCCCTCTTCGCGAACTCATCTATTTCGTTCCTCATAGCCAGCAGGAAATCAATATCATCCAACCCTTTCAGCATGCATTCCTTCTTGTATGCATTGATTGAAAAGGCTGTTTCCTCACCTGTGGGTATTACTTTAAGGATTTGTTTTTCAAGGTCTATCCTGATTTTTGCAGAAGGATCCTTTTTGACAAGGTCAAGAATCCTTCCGAGCATGTCTTCGGGGATTACAACAGGCAGCAGCCCGTTGTTAAGGGAATTATTCATGAATATGTCTGCAAAGAAGCTCGACACCACTGCCCTGAAGCCATAGTCATAGATTGCCCATACGGCATGTTCCCTGCTCGATCCGCTTCCGAAGTTTTTTCCCGCGACAAGTATCCTTCCTCCGAAAGAAGGATCGTTGAGTACGAAGGCCGGGTTTTTCTCCCCGTTCTTGTTGTATCTCCAGTCGCGGAAGAGGTTATCACCGAAGCCTTCCCTCGAAGTTGCACTTAAGAACCTGGCCGGTATTATCTGGTCGGTGTCGACATTTTCAAGAGGAAGCGGGACACAGGTCGATTCGAGCACAACAAACTTTTCCTTTGCCATTTATGCTGATACTAATTTATTTTTCAATCATTAATCAATTCACGGGGATCGCTTATGACACCCGTAACAGCTGCTGCAGCTGCGGTAAGAGGACTTGCAAGAAGAGTCCTTGCTCCAGGTCCCTGTCTTCCTTCAAAATTCCTGTTCGACGTCGAGACGGCATATTTACCTTCAGGGATCTTGTCCTCATTCATTGCCAGGCATGATGAGCACCCGGGTTGCCTTACCTCGAAGCCTGCTTCTTCGTAAATGGATGTAAGTCCCTCCCTTTTCATCTGTTCTTCAACTCTCTTCGAGCCCGGAACAATCAGTGCAGTCACTCCTGATGCCTTTTTACGTCCCTTTATTATGGATGCGAAAGCTCTGAAATCTTCAATACGGCCGTTTGTACAGCTGCCCAGGAAAACATAATCTACAGGGTGTCCAAGGAGTTTCATGGAGGGCTTAAATCCCATATAGCCCAGGGATTTAAGAAAAGAAGATGAAGCGTTCCCACCTGCAGTATCGCTGGACGGAATAAGCTCATCTATGCCCATGCCCATACCCGGATTAGTACCGTAGGTAATCATTGGTTTAATGAGTGCAGCATCGAATTCAAGCTCCTTGTCGAATACTGCCCCTTCATCGCTTTTCAGGCTTTTCCATGAAGCTATAGCAGCCTCGGTATCGCCGTTGATGTTAAGTCGGGAAAGGCTGCGCAGATAGCTGAACGTTGTTTCATCAGGGGCTATGAGTCCACCGCGGGCTCCCATTTCTATGCTCATGTTGCAGACAGTCATTCGCGCCTCCATGCTAAGGTCCCTGATTGCAGAACCGCTGAATTCAACGAAATAACCGGTTGCGCCTCCCGTCGATATCCTTGATATTATGTACATCACGATATCTTTGGCTGTTACACCCCTGCCTGTCTTTCCATTTACGCTTATCCTCATTTTCCGGGGTCTGGGCTGCATTATGCACTGCGTTGCAAGAACCATTTCAACTTCGCTTGTGCCTATGCCGAATGCTATAGTTCCGAAAGCTCCATGGGTCGAAGTATGGCTGTCGCCGCATACTATTGTCATACCCGGCAGGGTGTAACCCAGTTCGGGTCCGATCACATGAACTATTCCATTCTTTTCGTGGTTAAGGCCGTAAAGCTCAATGCCGTTTTCCCTGCAATTTTCGGCAAGCTTCGCAACCTGGTTCCTTGAGAGCTCATCCCGTATTGCAAGATGCTGGTCCCTGGTAGGAGTGTTATGGTCGGCTGTCGCCAGGGTCTTTTCGGGATGCAGCACCTTTACGCCTCTTGCCCTGAGTCCGTTGAAGGCCTGGGGGCTGGTGACTTCGTGTATATAGTGGCGGTCGATGAAAAGAACGTCAGGTCCCTCATTTATAGAGCGGACTACGTGGCTGTTCCAGATCTTTTCAAATAATGTCTCTTTCATATCTATCGTGTGTTACCCCGGGCTCCCTAACCCCGGACTTAAGTCCGGGGCCAGGGGTCAATGGATCTTGGCTATGGCATCTATGAACGCCTCCACCGAAGCAGTTATAATATCTGTGTTGGCTGAAAAGCCGTAGTACATTTTACCCTCGTGTTCAACCTGGATGTGAACCTTCCCGAGGTCGTCGCTTCCTCTTGTGATGGCCTGGATAAGAAATTCCTCGAGATGGACTGTCCTGCTGATCAGGTGCCTGACAGCCGTAAAGCATGCATCTATGGGGCCATTGCCGGAAGCAGTCGAGAAGTGGAGTTCCCCGTTTATCTTTATGCCCACCGTTGCAACCGGAATCAAAGATTTTCCGCATGATACCTGGAGATGATCGAGTTTCATCGATTTCTCCCCCTGGAAAACGACACCGGCAAGAATCCGTATGTCCTCGTCATTGATTTCCTTCTTTTTGTCAGCAAGTATAAGGAAGCGGTGGTAGATGTCATCTATCTCCTCCTTGCCGAATTTAAATCCAAGCAGTTCAAGCCTGTGGTTCAGGGCAGCCCTGCCGCTGCGGGCGGTAAGAATTATCGAGGATTCCCTTATTCCGACCTCAACAGGGTCTATAATCTCGTAATTCTCCCTGTTCTTCAGAACGCCGTCCTGGTGGATTCCTGAGGAGTGTGCAAATGCATTTCTGCCCACTATTGCCTTATTGGGCTGAACCGGCATGCTCATAAGCGTTGAGACAAGCCTGCTTGTGCTGTAGATCAGCTTTGAGTTTATGTCGGTCCGGAGGTTCAGGTCGTGGTGACTTCTGATTATCATCGCTATCTCTTCCAGCGAGGTGTTGCCCGCTCTTTCTCCAATCCCGTTCATAGTTACCTCAACCTGCCTGGCTCCGTTGATGATACCCATCATTGTATTTGCAGTTGCCATGCCGAGATCGTTATGGCAGTGGGTTGAGATTACGGCCTTGTCGATGTTTGCAACGTTCTCCATCAGGTATTTTATCTTGGCCCCGTATTCTTCCGGGAGGCAGTAACCTGTGGTGTCGGGTATATTGACAACAGTTGCGCCTGCCTTTATAACTGCTTCAATGACCCTGGCCAGGTATTCGTTTTCGCTTCTGCCTGCATCTTCGGCATAAAATTCAATGTCATCGGTGAATTTCCTGGCATACTTCACTGCATCGGCTGCCCGTCTTATTATTTCATCCGGAGTTGTCCTGATCTTGTGCTGGATATGGAAGGGAGATGTTCCGATACCGGTATGTATCCTCTTTCTCTTCGCAAACTGGAGCGACTCGGCGGCAACTTCAATATCCTTTTTTACGGCACGTGTGAGAGCGCAGATCACCGGGTTTGAGATTGCCTTTGAAATCTCCACCACCGACTTGAAATCACCAGGGCTCGACACAGGGAATCCTGCTTCGATGACGTCCACGCCAAGGGCTTCAAGAGCCTGGGCCACCTCTATCTTTTCTATTGTGTTGAGCTGGCAACCCGGAACCTGTTCCCCGTCCCTGAGGGTGGTGTCGAAAATGATAACCTTATCTTTCATATCTGTGATTTAGCAGTTAACACTTCATTTCTGAGGCCTGAGTTTTCTGACGGCTGCCCCTGCCCGCCATAGTTCTGATTCGCCAAGTTCTTTCAGCTCGGCATCGAGAAGCTGCTTGTAATTATCAGAGCCTGTCGATTTAAGGACTCTCACGCACTCTTCTCCCGACTTGACTTTATTATATAGCTCCGTGAATACGGGAAGGGTGGCGTCCCTGAAGCGCGGTCTCCAGTCGAGGGCCCCTCTCTGGGCTGTTGCACTGCAGTTGGCATACATCCAGTCCATTCCTTTTTCGTCGACAAGCCTGATGAGGCTTTGAGTGAGTTCCTCAACTGTTTCATTGAAGGCCTCCGACGGGCTGTGTCCGTTTGCACGGAGCACCTGGTACTGTGCGTCCATGATACCAGCCAGGGCTCCCATCAGCACGCCTCTTTCACCAGTAAGATCACTGTATACTTCCATTTCGAAGGTAGTGGGGAAAAGGTATCCTGAACCTATTGCTATGCCAAGGGCAATTGTGCGTTCTTCGGCCCGACCGGTAAAGTCCTGGAATACCGAATAGCTTGAATTGATGCCGGCCCCGGCAAGAAAATTCCTTCTCACGCTTGTTCCTGATCCCTTGGGTGCGCAGAGAATGACGTCGACGTCTG